>JARFQS010000617.1 GCA_029287645.1 Thermoanaerobaculia bacterium
GTAGGTCTGCATGGTCGTTGCCCTCGATGTCCTGAACCAGTCGCCGAAGCATTCGGCAGGAGGCCTACTATATCCGTCGCTGGTAGCAAATCAGATGGGTGAAACTTTTTGCCCCCGTCTCCGTCATATGGAGTAGTTGACGAGTGTGATGGCAGTTGGTGCAACGTAAGGAGAGAACGATCATGCGACAGAAAACACTCCGTATCCTGGTCCTGGCATCCTTGGCTCTCTTGGCAGCGGGTGGCGCCATGGCTGCAGACCTGTGGCTTCACGTGCGGGTCGAAGAGAAGGACGGTGCCACCGTGAAAGTGAACCTGCCGGTGACCATGCTGGAGAAGGCCGTCGGCATGATCCCCGAAGAGCATTTCCACGATGGGCGCATCGAGATCGATGACTGGCACACCAGTACTGCGGATCTGCGTGAGCTCTGGGTGGAGCTCAAGGACAGTCCCGACATGACCTTCGTCACCGTCCAGGAGGACGACGAGTTCGTCCGGGTCTGGAAGGAGGCCGGCTACTTGAAGGTCAATGTGCGCGATGGTGAGGAGGGAATGGGTGGCGAGAATGTCGACGTCAGCCTACCCATGTCGGTCGTCGATGCCCTCCTGTCTGGAGACGACAGCGAGCTCAACATCACCGCCGCCATCGAAGCTCTGGTCGCGGAGGGCGAGGGTCAACTGGTCACGGTGAGCGGCGACGACGAGAAGGTGCGGGTGTGGGTGGACCGCGTCGCTGAAGCCGAATAGTCGCTAGGGAGCCTTGAGATCATGAAGAAATTTCTGACGTTCTTCGCCGCTGGATTCGCCGTACTGATCCTCAGCTGGGTCGTGCTGATTGGCGCTGTCTACGCTTGGGGTGGTGTGATGACGGTTCACGTGCAGGACCGAAACGAGGGCATCAATCTCTACCTACCCGTGCCGTTGGCCGTGGTCGATGCCGCGGTGGCGACGACCGGATTCGTGGTTCCCAGCGAAGAGCTGCTCGACATCGATGTCGAGCTGGGCGAATGGGAGCCCATGGTGCGAGGCCTCGTCGAGGCACTGGATGACTGCCCAGACGTCACGTTGGTCGAGGTCGAAGATGCCTCGCTCCACGTCAAGGTCTACAAGGAGCACGGAGTGTTGAAGGTCGACGTCGACGAGGACGACGTCAGGGTCCGCGTGTCGGTGCCCACCCGGGCGGTCGAGCGCAACGCGAAGCGGCTGGCGCGCTGGATCTGATTCAGGTCAGTCGAGGCTGTCTCGGAGACAGACGATGTACCGGCCCGATCCGCCTTCGCGGATCGGGTTTTTCTCTGTCTGGAGCAAGCTACTCGGGCTTGGGCTCGACAACCTGCCGAAACAGGCTGGACTCTCGCTTGTAGAAGCCCTGCGTGTGAAAGCTCTCGCGCAGTCCGTACAACTCGTAGTCGAGGTGGTGACAAATCTCGTGTAGGAAGGTGCGCAGGAAGGTCCGGAAGGCCACCACCTGTCGTCGCTTGGCGGTCCGCATCCAGACCGAGATGCGCGCCTTCTGTTGGCGTGTGCCTGGTTCATAGAGACCGTGGAGCTCGCTACGGCTGTTGCTGGGTCGGACGAGGTGGACCACGGCCTCGAGAGGGTCGATCTGCAAGGCATCGGTGAGCCGGTCGGCCAAGGCCTGGCATGTGGCCGCAACAGCGCTCCGATTCTCCGATTCGAGAGCTGTCTCCAGGTCCGAGGCCAGGTTCCCGAAGGTGGCAGCTCCTGAGAGCTCCACGGATTCGATGGCGTCGCTGCGTCGATAGGTACGCTTACTTCGGGCGCTCAACCGGTGGTAGTAGGCGTAGGGCAAGCGAGGCGAATCGGAGAAGGAGAGGATTCGGGGATCGCCGGACTATTCCAGCCGAGCCTCGACGGTTCCCTTACGGAAGAGCTCGACGATCAGATTCCGGTCTTCTCCCGGAGCGAGGTCGGTGGAAACCGTGGTGAGCTTGGATTCTCCATCCACCAGCAGGTAGATTCTCAGAGTGCGGGTGGCCGACGAGATCTCGCGGGTCGCCTGGAATCCACCCAGGGCTCGCTTCGGCCTGAAGAGCCGGGATTTCTTTTCATACCGGAACTGCTCCTTGAGAATTTGTCGATCGTCGGCATAGAGAGTCAGAACACCGTCAGGAACGCGGCTCGTGAACTGTATATGCAGCATCGCGGGCTCGACGGCCGGCTCTGCCGAAGCGATATCACTTTCGGTGTCTGTGTCTCGATCCAGGCCTTGTGAATCGTCCGCGCCGCCACCGGCATCTGACCCTGGAGAGGAGGATCGATCTGAGCTCGCGGCGCTACTCGCGACTCGAGTCGGCGTCTCGGAAGGCTCTGGCTCTGGTAACGGAAGAGCCACCTCCTGGTCCTCGAGGAGGGCCTGCAGAACCTCTTCGCCCTCCCATCCCAGGATCGACATTCCAACCTGCCGTGCAACGGCTCCGGCGATCTCGGATTGGACGTCCAGAGGATCGGCTGCCGACCGGTCGAAGCGCTCGGACCAGATCTGGATATCGTCGGCCACTCGAACCAGTTGGGGCGTGATCCTGACTTGGGGATCGCGGGTGTCCCGGTCGTCCCACTGAACGGTCCCCAGAACCACGTGGGTCGCGCCCAGGCGCTCACCGATCTGTTGTGTCCCGACCTCCGCTCGGGCGTGACTGGCCGCCGTCGAACTGGAGACCACCTGCAGACCTTCCAGGGAGGTGAGCTCACTGGTGATCTCCTCGGCCAGCCCGTCAGTCAGCTCATCGCTCTCGTCGGCTCCCAAGCTCTTGAAGGGGAGTACCGCGATGGTCTCCATGGTAGGTGGCGGAAGGGCGGCAGTTTCCAGCTCTGGAGCATCCACGGACGTGCGACCGCGCAGGAAGAAGAGTGTGGCGAGAGCACCGATGACCACGATAGCCAGAAGCGCGAGCAGAGGCTTCGTCCTGGATTTCGGCGCCTCCTCCTCGGCGACCACCGCCGAGCGCGTCTTGGTCTCGAACATCTGGCCGGTCTCGATCTCCCGCTTGAGCTCCTCGAGCTCGTTGCGCAGGTCGGCAGAGGACTGATAGCGGCGGGTGACGTCCTTCTCGAGACAGCGCTTGACGATTCGACCGAGGTGGGGCGGCAGATCCATCTTGAGGTCGGTGACCGGCGGAGGACTGTCCCGCAGAATCGAGCTGATCACTTCGGCGGAGGTGGCACCCTTGAAGGGCCGCCGTCCGCTGACCATCTGATAGAGAACGATACCCAGGGAAAAGATGTCGGACCGCGGGTCGGGACCAGTCCCCTTGAGCTGCTCGGGTGCCATGTAGGGAACCGTCCCCAGGACGCTACCTTCCTTGGTCAAAGCCTGGGTGGACAGAGTATCCACCATCTCCTTGTCCGGCTCCTCCAGGAGCTTCGCGAGGCCGAAATCCAGGACCTTCACCCGACCGTCGGCCGTCATCATGATGTTTCCGGGTTTCAGGTCGCGGTGCGTGATGCCGCTGGCGTGAGCGGTGGCCAGAGCATCCGTCATCGGTATCGCGATCTGGAAGAACTTCTCGACCTCCATACCCCCTTCGGCGATGATCTCCCCGAGCGGCTTGCCTTCGACGAGCTCCATGACCAGGAACGGAACGCCCTCGTGCTCTTCGACGGCGAACAGGGTCACGATATTGGGATGGTTGAGACTGGCTACGGTCTTGGCTTCGCGCTCGAATCGTTTCAATCGCTTGGGGTCCGAGGCCATCTCGGCGGGGAGGAACTTGACGGCGACATTGCGGTTGAGCTTGGTGTCCTCTGCGAGGTACACCGCCCCCATGCCACCTTCCCCCAGCTTCTTGAGAATTCGATAGTGCAGGATGGTCTTGCCGACTTCGCTCATCTTCGCGTTCGCCCGTCCGGTTCCAGTCCGGCGAGTGTAACAACTTTCCGATTCGCGTTCTGTGAGCCATTGGGCGCAAGGCGGACGGATTCGTACTAGGATCCGTCGAATGACGCTGAGAATACTCCTGCTGCAGGCCAGAAACGAGGACGATCCGATGCGACACGCCGAGCGGCGATCGTTCGCGGACAAGACCGGCTTGCAGCTGGATCAGATCGTCCCGCACGATCTCCTGGCCGGGCCACCGGGGCTCGCGGCCTTGGAGACGCATGATGCCCTGATGGTGGGAGGTAGTGGTGACTACTACGTTTCCAATCGGTCCTTGCCCCACTTCGATGCCCAGTTGGACTTCTTGCGGGAAGTCGTCGGCCGGGGCCACCCCATGTTCGCTTCCTGCTTCGGCTTTCAGATTCTGGTCGCGGCCCTGGGTGGAGAGGTGACCTACGACCCCGAGAGCATGGAGGTGGGGAC
>JARFQS010000627.1 GCA_029287645.1 Thermoanaerobaculia bacterium
GCGTCGGACTTGTAGAAGAAGTCATCGAACTCGTAGCTGAGGTAGAGGCGCTCGTTGACGATTGCCGAGAAAATGGCCGACTCCACCATGCCGGTGAAGAAAGGCAGGAAGCCGATCACCAGGCCGAGGGCGAGCAGGCCGAAGGTCTTGACTCGATGAGTGAGGGTCCACGCCAGGATCCTTTCGTAACGCTCTTCGAGCCACTCTACAGCGGGGTTCGGGCGCGGTTCCCTGGGGCGCAAGAGGTGCGCCGACATGAGCGGAATCAGGGTCAGGGACGAGAACAGGGAGCACGTCAGGGCGATGGCGATGGCGAGACCGATCTCTCCGAGCCAGGTCGTGAGCTCCACCTTGGCACCGACGATGAGTGGCAGGAAGACGATGAGAGTGGTCAGGGTCGAAGCCGAGACCGCCACGGCCACCTGATCGGCTCCGATCTTGGCCGCCTTCTTCCGGTCCGGCTCGGATCGGTGGATCCGATCGATCGACTCCAGGACCACGACGGCGTTGTCCACCAGCATTCCGACCGCCAACATCAGTCCCATCATCGACAGGATGTTCATGCTCTTACCCATGAAGAACATGAGCCCGCAAGCGGCGATGATCGAGAACGGAATGGACATCGAGACGATGAGTGTCGAGTCCATGCGGCGCAGGAAGAAATAGAGGCTGAACATGGCCAGCAGGGCGCCGATGTTGCCAGCCTTCAGAAGCCCCTGGATCCCGCCGGTGATCTCCTCTCCCTGATCCTCCCAGACAAAGAGGGTCACCCCCTGCAGCAGAGAGTCGCTGTTGATGTCGTTCTGAATCACCGCCATCACATCGCGCACCACATCGACCGTGTTGGCGGTGGACTCCTTGTATACCTCCAGCGCAACCGCGAACTGTCGGTCGAGATGACGCCCGTGTGGATAGGGGGGCTCCTCGTAGCTGAGCTCGGCGATGTCGCTGACTCGCAGGCCCTGATCGTTGATGATCAGGTTGTTGATCTCCTCTACCGAGGTGAACTCTCCGAGCGCCCTGGCACTGAACCTCAGCCCACCGTCTTCTATCTGCCCCAGCACGAGATTGGACGAGGCTCCCCGCAGCTGCTCGATCAGCGCACCGACATCGACGTTGTGCTCCTTGATGCGATCGAGAATCAGATCGACGAAGATCTCTCTCGGCTCGACCCCCTCCAACGTCACCCTGGCAACACCCGGCACCCGTCGGATGCGGTTCAGGATCCGAGCTTCGATGAGCTCGTAGTTCTCCGAAAGATCGACACCCTGGGCCGACAGGCGGGCCTGAACGACGGGAATGTCACTGGTGTTGAACGAGAAGATGACGACGTCACCGATATCCTGCGGCAGCTCCGGCTTGATCTGGTCCATCTTCTCGCTGACCTGCATGCGAACGATGTCCAGCTCGTTGCCCCAGTCGAACTCGAGAAAGAACTCTGCCTGATCGGCGCTGGCCGTTCCGTTGAGCGTCTTGACGCCCGACAGCGTCGAGAGAACCTCTTCGACCGGCTTGACGATCTCCTTCTCGATCTCCTTGGGGTTGGAGTTCGGGTAGGGAATCTGGACGCCGATGAAAGGCACATCCACCTCCGGCAGATAGGCCAGAGGCAAGCGCACGATGGCGATCCCACCGATCACCAGGACGCTGATCAGGAGCATCGCGGTGGTGATCGGCCGATTGACGGCCAGATGCGAGAACTTCATCGGCTGGCCTCTCCGACCGGCTGGGGAACCAAGCCCTCAGAAGCTCCGGTGTCCTCGACCGGCTCTTCCTCGGCGACCAGATCGGGTTTGCGATCGACCAGTGAGTAGACCACCGGGATGACGACCAGGGTCAGCAGGGTGGCAACGCTGAGACCACCGATGACCGTGATCGCCAGCGGAGCTCTGAGCTCGGCACCCTCTCCGAGCCCCAGCGCCATCGGGAGCAGTCCCAGAATGGTCGTCGCCGAGGTCATGAGGATCGGCCGAAGCCGATCGCTACCGGCTCTGACAAGGGCTTCGGTTCGTCCCATGCCCGATCTGCGTCGCTGATTGACGGCATCCACCAGCACGATGGCATTGTTGACCACGATTCCGGCCAGCATCACCGCACCGATCATGGCCACGATGTTGATCGACCGACCCGTGATCGCCAGGGCCCCGATCACCCCGATGGCTCCCAGTGGGAGAGTAAAGATGATGATGAAGGGGTGCAGGAAGGACTCGAACTGCGAGGCCATGACCAGATAGACGAGGAAGATCGCCAGCGCCATCGCCATCGTCAGCGAGCGGACGGCTTCGGCACGCTCCTCCTCCTGCCCACTCAGGGCCGCAGTGACACCCGCCGGTAGAGGCGTCTCTGCGAGGACCGCTCGAACATCTGCAGCCACCGCGCCCATGTCCCGCCCTGCCAGATTGCCCGAGATCACTCCCGTGCGCTTCTGGCCGATCCGGCGGATCTCACTGGGTCCCTCGACCAGCGTTACCGCGGCAACGGATTTCAGATAGATCGGGACATTGTCCCGCTGAGCGATGATGAAGTTGTTGACGTCGCCGACCGAGGCCTGGCCGAGATCCACCGACCGCACCACGATGTCTATTTCCCGGTCGCCCTCGGTGAAGCGGGTCGCAACGTCACCCTGCACCTTCTTGCGCAGCGTGTCCGCCACGTCTCCCAGATTGAGCCCGAGCTGGGAGAGTTGATTCCGATCGAAGGCGATTTGCAGCTCGGGGTTTCCCAGCTCGGCGGAGGACTTGACGTCCACCAGACCCGGAATCTCGTCGATACGTTCTCTGAGATCTGTCGTGGCCAGGTGGAGCTCGGTCAGATTGTCGCTGTAGACCTCCACCTCGATGGGAGTCCTGAAACTGAAGAAGGTCGGTCGCTCGAACTTGAATCGAGCCAGGCCGGAGACCTCGAGCCGCTCCCGCAACGCGGCGACTACAGCGGCCTCCTGCTCCGGGGTCGTGCCCTCGGCCATCCGGATCTGGATTCGACCGGCATTCTCCCCCTCCGTACCGGTGTTGGTCAGGGACAGGCCCCGCCCACCCGCCATCGAGGAGTGGGAGGCGACCGCCTCGTTGCCATCCAAGACCGACTCGACCTCGTTGATGAAGCGATCCGTGACCTCGAGTGGCGTCCCCTCCGGGAGCTCCACCAGGAAGCTGAACTCACCCTGTGAGAAGGTCGGGACCAGATCGAAGCCGAGCCGCGGGATCATCCAGATCGAGCCCGCGAAGGCCACCAGGACGATCGCCACGACCACGAGGCGAGCCTGCAGGGCGCCCCGCAGAACGCGTGGATAGGCTGCCGCGACCAGGCCTAGAATCTTGTCGAAGGTCCGCGAGAAGGGCAGAGCCACGAGCACCAGGCCCTTGCCGATCCAACGCAGGAGGAATCGGATGCCGCGCACCAGCAGCGATGGCAGCCCGAGAAAGATCATCCGGAAGATCCATCGCACCTTCCCCGCCGGCGCAGCTCCTGCCACGGACCCCGAGCTTGTGGCGTCAGGGCTGCCACCCGATAGCGCCGACATCATCGGAATCAGGGTCAGGGCAACGGCCAGGGAGGCGATGAGTGCGAACGAAACCGTCAGCGCCATGTCACGGAAGAGTTGGGCGGCGATTCCCTGCAGAAAGACGACCGGCAAGAAGACCGCCACCGTGGTGAGCGTCGATGCCGCCACCGCTCGGCCGACCTCCGAAGCACCGTCGCGCGCCGCTTCGAATGCAGTGGCTCCGGCCTCGCGGTGCTTGAAGATGGACTCCAGGACCACGATGGCATTGTCGACCAACATGCCGACTCCCAGCGCCAGACCGCCCAGGGACATGATGTTGAGCGAGGTGCCGGTGCGGTACATCAGAAAGAAGGTCGCGACGACGGAGATCGGGATCGAGATTCCGATGATCAGCGTGCTGCGTGCATCCTTGAGGAAGAAGAGCAGCACCAGGATGGCAATCCCGCCACCCAGGAGTGCGTTGCTCAGGACCTCTCGGATGGAGGCCTGGATGAACTCGGACTGGTCGAGCCCCGTCACGACCTCGATCCCCTCGGGGAGCTCCTTGGAGATGTTCTCGAGGCGTCGCTCTACCGCCTTGGCCACCTGCACCGTGTTGGCATCACCTTCCTTGTAGATCGCCAACTCCACCGCTTCGCGGCCATCGAATCGGGTGATGACCTCACGTTGCTTGTGTCCGCGGGTCACCTCCCCGACATCTTCGACCCGCACCACCCGCCCCTCCTGAGCCAGGAGGACGGTCTCCATGATGTCCTCGAGATCCACGAACTCGTTGTTGGAGCGCACCAGATAGCGAGCCTCTTCTTCGTAGAGACTGCCCCCTGCCTGATTGACGTTCTCCTTCAGCAGGGCTTCGTTCACATCCTGGATGCTCAAGCCCAACAACGCCAGCTTGCCCTCGTCGACCCTGACCTGGATCTCCTCCTCGAAGCCGCCGTTGACCTTGATGGCCGCCACGCCTTCGGTGGACTCCAGGTCCTTCTTCAGCACCTCTTCTGCGACATAGCGCAACTGGAAGAGATCGTCGGTGCCCTGCATGTACAGGCGCAGGATGGGATCGTTCGTGGGATCGAAGCGCAGCACGACGGGCTTGGACCTGTCTCTTATACACATC
>JARFQS010000028.1 GCA_029287645.1 Thermoanaerobaculia bacterium
GTCCAGAAGGGATGGGTCCTGGAGAATCGCGTCCTGTCGCAGCAGCAGGATCTCCTGCAACTCGGGCGAAAGCCCGGCTGCCATCTGGGCCAGAACCCCTGTCGATACGAGGCGATGCTGAAGGATTGTCTGGACCAGAACGGGCTGGTCGGACCGCGACGCGAAGTAGCCGACGACCTCGCTCTGGTCGGAATCGGCTACGACCGAGGCAGCGATCTCGGGATCCAGATCCTCCAACGACTCGATCGCGGCTGCAGAGACCTCTTCGTCCTCGATGCCGGCGAGGCCGATCTGCAGTGGAATCATCATTTCCACCGGCAGAGGGAACATGCCTCTGGCGACCAGGAGCTGTAGCTCCCGGTTCTCACCGGAAAGGACTCTGTCAGCGAGGGACTTGGCGGAGACGTCTTCGTTCACGGTTGGGTCTGATCCGACGCCTGCAGGGTCGCCAGGTCGATCTCTAGATCTCGCAACACCTGACCAGCTGGAGCCGACAGCGGGAACGGCTGTCCGTTGACCTCGATGCGCACCGCCTCGGGGTTACCTATCGTCAGCAGAACCCTCTCTCGAGCTTCGATGCGGAGAGATTCACCGGGCACGTGTAACTCGTTGACCTGTCCCTCTCCGTCGATCGTCGCCTCGACCCAACAGTCTTCCGAGAAATCGATGGTGACCAGGAGAGGAGCAAGCTCCTCGGGATCTTCTTCGACGACCGGTGCGGACCTGGGAACTGTCTGAGTTATCGGTGCTGCTATGGGCGGCGGCTCCGAGCGGTCTTGGCTCCGGAACGACTCGGCAAAGTAGGCGAGAGCCGCTACCGCCGCCAACAGCACGACAGCGACCAGTGCCAGAAGCGCGCCCGTGGGACGCTTCTTGTCCCGCCTTCGGACAACGGCTAGGTCAGCTTCCTCCTCGGGCTCGGCTTCCTTCTGGGCTGTCAGATATGAATTGACCACCTCGTCCGCATCGAGCCCAACGTATCGCGCGTACTCCCTCAGAAAACCATGTGCGAATACTGGAGCCGGCAGCACATCGAAACGATCCTGCTCCAGTGCCTCGAGGTATCGGATGCTGATCTTCGTTACGTCCGCGATCTCTCGCAGGCTGATCTCACGCAACTCGCGTTGCCTGCGAAGCCATGTTCCAAAGGAGATGACGTCGGCTTCCGAGCCTTGTTCCCAAGGAGGTTGCCGGTTGCCCTGTCGATTTGTCGAAGACATGCGCGCGCACCCAGACCGCTGCCCTGCGGCAGCCAGCCACAGAGGTGCAGCATACTCTGCTGGGAGCTACTCTAGTGAACCTGCCGACGCCTGGTCAAATGCTCTGCCCAGTCCCCTCTCAAGAGGGCTCCTGGCCGAGCAGGGTTCCGGCTCGCCTGCGCACTGCGGCGGACAAGCGCCGATCCCTGGAGATAGCTCTCAAATCGGACTTCTTCAGCATCGGCAGGAGGCCCAGAACGATCTCCGGGGGCGTTCTCGCGTTCCGACAGAGGGCCGATCGTACCGTGTAGCGAATACCCCATTTTCGGTGCCTGGCCACCAGAGTCAGAATCTCGGGCTTGGCTCGGTCGCTGCCGAGCAAGGGCATCAGGCTACCCTCCGTCAGTCTGGGGTTCTCCAGGAGTACTTCGATCACCCTCGGATCCTGGTCCATGCGAAGCTGCTGACTGAGGGTGGGACTCGCACGCCGGGCGATCGACATCCGCTCCCCGACAGCCAGACCCGGGAGGCGATCGCGCAACTGCAGATCGGCGCTGCGCCTCACCGTGGGAGGTACCCGGCCATCGTTGCTGATCTGCAGCAGGTCGCGCCAAAACAGTGTCGGCACCAACCGCCGGGCGCGGACTTCTGGCGTGCGTGGATGACAGGCCAGACCTCGCTTGATTTCGGAGGAGATCAGGAGGCGGCGCTCTTCGAGCAGCAGCTCGATGGCTTGCTGCGTGAGGAATGGGTTACGAAGCACCTGGCGCACTTCGGGAACATCGAGCTCCTTCAGGTGCGCCTGCAGGAGTCTCATCAGCTCGTCCGCGTCGGCCTCTCGCAGCCGAACCGCCAGGCTCTTCGAAGACTCGTCACCCATCGGCCAGATACTCTAACTCCTCGATCGACGGACCGCAGTGAAACTCGCTGCGATGTGCTACCCGTCCAGGTGCTGAAAGGGGCACTTGAGGAACTGAGGGCTCAAGGGCTCGAAGGCTCAGGGGCTTAGGGGAAACAGAAGGGCAAGGCCGAGTACGAAGTCGTAATCAGGAGGCCCGGGACTGATGGCTGAGAGCTCTCAACGTGGTCCTGGAGCACCAACGGCCTGGCATAGGATCGGTAGCCAGGGTTCGGCGTGGGGACCGAATGGGGTTCTTGCTGCGGATGAGAGGATAGCCCCATGGGGGCCCCTTGTCGGACCTACATCAGTCAGTGGTCAAATGAGCCGGACTCATGACAGAAGCCCTCAAGGACCGACCACGCGAAGCGTCGGTCGCTTCAACCCCAAGCCCTCAAAGACCGGCCGGAGGTACGACGGCCGCTTCACACCCCACCAGAGCGCCGGAACCGGCGCCCTGGTGTACAATCCCGGGCCGGCATGAGTGATTTGGCAGACATCCAGCTGCGCATCGACGAAGGAGACTTCGATTCCATCGAAGACATCTGGCTCGAGCGACTCGCCATTCAGCCCGCTGATCACGAGTTCTTCATCGCGGTGGCTCAGGCCCTCGTAGCCGCCGAAGAGGAGGACCGCGCGGCCTTCTTGGTCGATCTCCTGGCAGACCACATCCAGGAGGCCGGAGACGGAGCGACGCGACTCGAGATCTTGCGCCATCTGGATTGGCTGTATCCAGACGCGACCCAGCTGCACGCCGCCATCTTGGAGACGGTCCGAGACCTCTACAGGGACTCCCCCAGCCTCGAAGGTGTGATCGAGAAGGTCGGGCTCCTGAAAGCCAAAGAAGACATCCCGAAGACCTGGACGAAAGTCGACAAACTGCGACAGATTCTCCAGTTCGAGGTCGGCGAGCCGGTCTGGATGGAGGGCAAGGGCGCCGGCAGGGTCATCGAGGTCAATCTCGATCTCGACAATTTCAAGGTCGACCTCGAGCACCAGCCGGGCCTGAGGGTAGGATTTCGGGCCGCCGCCAAGCTCCTCCAACCGCTGCCACCCGGGCATTTCCTGCGTCGCAAGCTGGAGAGCCCCGAGGAGCTCGTGCGACTCAAGGACGAGAACCCGGGAGAGCTGCTCCTGGCTTTACTGAGTAGCTATCCCGAACCGCGCGCGGCGGGAGACATCCGGCGAGTGCTGACCGGTATCGTCGGCGACGGCGAATGGACATCCTGGTGGTCCGCGGCTCGCAAACATCCTCAGATCCTCACCGTGGGATCCGGGAGTCGCCAGAGCTATACCTGGGCGGCGAGTGATTCGGACGCCATCGAGTCGATGCAACGAGCTTTCTCCGCGGCGGACCCCGTCACAAAGATCGAGTTACTGCGAAAGAACGCTGGCCGCTCCGCCGAGCTGAAGGCGGCGATGGTCTCAGAGCTGCAAGACCTGGTCGAGGAGCGCGTAGCGAGGGATCCGTCGACGGCTCTGGCGATTGCACTCGCTCTGGACAAAGCCGGAGCACCACCGACGGGCGACTGCTCGCCGGCTGCGATCATCGAGGCGCACCCCAGCCCAGCCGACCTGATCTCGGGACTCGGGGACCGCATCCTCAGAGAACAGGCACTACCGGTGATCCGTTCCTCTCGGTCGGATTGGGGAGAGATCTTCCGTGCACTCCTCGGAAACGAGGAGGACACGCGACTCCTCTCCGCTCTGGCCCATTCGATGCGGAGCGAAGAGAACGAGCATCTACAGGCCTTCATCGACGATCTGATCAGCAAGCCCAGGCCGATGCCGGCAGCCTTCCTGTGGCTCGCCGAGAATGCCGAGTCCGAGTCGCTGTTCGGAGACCGGAATTCACTTCGCCTGATTCAGTTGATCATCTCGGCTCTTCACTGGCCCGAGTTCAAACCCTACCGTGCCCGCCTGACGAAGTTGTTCGAAACCGGTGGCTCGCTACCTCACCTGCTCTCTCAGCTCAGTCCTGACCAGGCTCTCCAAGCCGAGACTGCCATCGAACGCGCGGCGCTCGAGGACTATCTCCGCGAGCCCCTGATCAATGCCCTCCATCTGCGATTCCCGGATCTTCGACCGGACCAGGAAGCTCCCCTGTATGCCACACCGCAGTCCATCGAGTCCCGGCGCCAAGAGCTCCAGAGGCTCCTGGACGAGGAGATACCGGCCAACCGTCGGGCCATCGAAGAAGCCCGGGCGATGGGCGACCTGAGAGAGAACTTCGAGTACAAGTCGGCCCGCCAGAGGCACGAGTACCTATCGGCCCGGGTTGAAGCTCTCAAGGGAGATCTGGGGCGAGTCAGGACCTTCGACCCCTCTGCCATCGATACCACTGAAGTGCGCATCGGCAGCACCCTGGTGTTGGAATCCACGGCCGGCGAGAGTCGATCCCTGACGATCCTCGGACCCTGGGAAAGCTCTCCCGAAGAAGGCATCATCTCGTACGACTCCGAGCTGGGACAGGCGCTCCTGGGCAGCAAGGTAGGGGACAAGGTGCCTCTCGACGGCCAGCAGTACGAGCTGAAGCAGGTTGGAACCTGGAGCTAGAAGCACCCGACCGTAGCGATTCACCCCTGAACTACGGTCGATCGAATTCCACCTGTACCAGCTGATCACCGGCTCGCAAGCGTACCGGTCCACCGAGCCCTTCCAACTCCTCGAGGCTGGGCAGCTTCTCCTGCCATTCGGAGGTGGCGGCCTCCGAGGGTTGCAGCGACAGGAACGTCGCGCCTGGGTCTACGCCTGCCTCGAGCCAAACCCCATCGAGAAGTCGATAGAGAGTTCCACCGACCTGGTTGTCTCGCGATTCCAGGCCCGCATCGGCGCCGTCCGCCAGACCCACCACCTGGCGCTTCGGTTGCATAGCGCTGGCGCGGCCCTTCTCAGCCACGGGCGACCGACTCTCCGGCGAAGCAGCAAGACGTTCCTCGGTCGCCTCTGCAGCAGGGTACTCCGCCTCCAGTACCACCGGCAGTCCCCGTCCTTGGCGCTCGAGACCGAGCGAAAACAGATAGATGATGGAGGCCAGGGCAACGACCATACCGAAAGTCGGCATCCAGACCCAGCGCTCGATATGCAAACGAGACGCATTCTTCTCCAATCGATCCAGCAGGCTCTCCTGCCGAGGGTCGGCTTCTGCCCGCTGCAACACGCGCTGCTCCAGATACGGCGCCGGCGAGATCTTCGACAACCCCTCCAGGTGCCGGACTACAGCGTGCAGCCCTTCGAGCTGCTGCCGGCACTCTTCGCACTGCCGGAGATGCCGCTCGACCCTCTGCCGACGACCCACGGTCAGCTCATCATCCAGATAGCTCGACAGCACTTCTACCGATGCGTGACGCATGACTCTGACTTCTCCAGAAGAGTCCGCAGCCGGTCTCGACCGCGGGCTATCCTCGATCGTACGGTTCCGATCCTGACGCCCAGCACGTTCGCGATCTCCTCATAGGTCAGGCCCTCGAGATCGCGGAGGACGACAGCCTCGCGAAAGGGTTCTGGAAGACGACGCAGGGCATCGGTGACCCTCTCGCCCCGATCCCTCGCCAACGTGCGATCCTCCGGGCCTCTTCGGGTGTCGGGAACCTGCTCCACCGTCTCCAGGGCTCCTGACAGGATGCGGGTCCGCCAGTTCTGATTGCGACGAAAGCGGCTCCGGCAACAGTTGACGGTGACGCGGTAGATCCAGGTCTTGAGACTCGAGCGGCCTCGGAATCGCCCGCAGTAGCGATGAACGCGAAGAAAGGTCTCCTGCGAAACGTCGGCGGCCTCTTCCCGGTCACCCGTCATGCGAAAGGCCAGATTGAACACCATTTCGGCATGACGCCGGTAGATCTGCTCGAAGGCAGCTCGATCGCCATAGCGATGGCGCTCGACCAGCTCTAGATCGGTGTCGCCCGACGTTTCAACCATGAGAACAGCCGCTTTCATCGGTCCCCCGAAGGCGGGCGCCGAACCGCTCGTGGCAACCCGCATCTGCAGATTGGGACCCAAATCTAGGGGAAAAAGTTCCCGAACGGCGCTAGCGGCCAGCCGCAGCTACTCGGGCAGGGTCATCGCCCTCGGCCTGTCCATAGTAGCTGAGGATTCCGCTGACGATGGCCTCCGCCACCTCTTGGCGGAACTTCGCCGTCTGCATGAGCTTTCGATCCTGGGAGTTGGCCAGATTGCACACCTCCAAGAGAACCTGGGCAGGAATCGCGTTGTAGCGCAGCACCGCGGGTACCCAGGCTCGGCGCTTGCGGATGACCTTCTCCCGCACGGGCTTGTCCGGGTGCACCGCCAGTCCTCGTTCGTGAAAGGCGCCCAATAAATTCGATGCCAATTCCCTCGACAGCCCCTCGCTCTTCACCCGCTCGCGACTCGAGTAGCTGTCTTGGGGACGCTCGTTGAGCTCCCGCCGGGAGGCGTAGACAGCTGCGCTCTTGCCGTAGGTTCCGGACCGATTTCTGGCACCTGGATTGTTGTCCATGGCTCCTCGCAGGGAAGTGTGCAGGGTGTCGGCATGAATGGAGACGAAGACAACATTGTCGGCGTCGCCCCCATTGTCCACCGCCTGGCGGTAGATGCTGTTGGACAGGTACCAGCGCAGGTGAACTCCGACCCTCGAATCCTCGATCTGATAGTTCGGGGTCGTCAACACTCGATGGCCCTTCGAGTAGGGGAGCTGATCTCGCTGCGTGACGACGTGGGCCTTGCCATCTTGAGTCGTGGCGATCACCTTGGCTGCGGTTTCGCCTTCCAGGATCTTCATCGTCCGCACCATGATGTCGTAGACATACAGGCTCTCCCACACCCCCGAGACCGAGGCTCCGACGTCTTTGCCGCCATGCCCCGAATCCAAGACCACTGTGACACCCCTGAGCCGACTGGCAGTCACCACATTGCTGAACTGCGCGCTGGCGATCAATCCCTGCTCGTATTCTTGACGCTCGGGATGGCCGGCTGGAAGGTACTCGGGCAGGAGCAAGTTGAAGGGAATCTTCACCTCGTAGCCGATCGGAATGTCGGTCACGTCGCCAATCCCACTCCTGTTGGCCACTTCTTGAGCCAGCGCGTTGACGTCCTCGGCAAAGACCCGTCCGGTGAAACGCACGACGACGCTCGAGTAGAGCGCCTCTCCCGGCTTCAGGCGGTAGATCGCGAATTCTCCCGTCGAGTCCGTGCTGTACTCCAGGTGATAGGGCGAGCTCGGAGGAAGCGCCGAGCGCAGAGAGGGACGCAGCAGATGCGCCGGAACCAGGACCACCTGACCGGGAGTCAGGTCGTCGTCAGTGAGTGCGTTCTTCTCCCGTATCGCCCGATAGTTCTCTCCCTGCCCGGTGAACCACTCGGCCACGTTCCAGAGGCTCTCTCTCGAATGACCGTTGGCGCTGAGGACCCGGTGCTGCCAACCTTCGGCTACGGCGCGGTCATCCTCGAACAGGCTCCCGAGCACCTGCACCTGGTAGCTGCTCTCGAGTACAGCAAAGGGGATGCGGTAACGGATCCCTGCCAGGAGCTTGTTCGAGCCACCGTTCTCGGCCGCCACAAGAGCAGCAGCATCCTCATTCGAACAGAACCGACGACTGAAGCTCAGCAGCCCTTCACCCCGCCTCGGGGAGGCTTCGAGGTATAGGTCGTGGGTCTCGGTCAATACCGCTACCGAGCCGTCTCGAAGGTGAACCCTGAGGGCTGCCCGACTGGCCTCGGACTCCTCGGCCGATCCAGGGGATCCCAAAGCGAGGTGACACAGGATGGCCACCAGCACTACTGGGCTCTTTTTCAAAGCAGAATTCCCCTTGATTGGTCGGTAGTTATTGCCATTTGTTAAAGTCAAATTTTAGTGTTGCCAGCCTGCCAAGGCAACCGGCGCAATCCAGAGCATAGCCCCAACCACATCCCACCATGACCCCAAAGGCGTCGCCCCACAACCCAGAGAGCGAACATCTCGGCGAGTGTTTCGCATCCTTACGGCAGCAACGCTCACTTCAGCTGCTGGTCGAAGCCGCAGGCCGCGCCGAATGCCACCTCGTCGGCGGAGCCGTGCGAGACACTCTACTGGGCTTGGAGTTTCGCGACCTGGACGTGGTGGTAGAAAGGGAGGGTCTGACGCTCGCCCGGCGAGTCGCCGCATCCCTACCTGCCCGACTGGTGGAGCTGGGCGGTGATCGGTTCGCGGCGTTTCGATTGGTCGCCGATGATCTGACACTGGATATCTGGGATCGACAGGGGGGGTCGCTGGAGGCCGACCTGGAACGTCGTGATCTGACTCTCCATTCGGTTGCGGTCGGAATCGAGACCGGCGAAGTCATCGACCCCTTCCAGGGTTTGACCGATATCCAGGACCGGGTCCTTCGCGCCACCTCCGAAACCAGCTTCTCCTCGGACCCACTCCGAGTTCTCCGCTTGGCCCGATTCGCCGGTCAGCTGCCTGATTTCACGGTCACCGAGCGAACCCTGGAGCTGGCGGAAAGCTCCGCGGCACTCCTGGAACGGGTGGCTGGCGAGAGAGTTCGCATCGAGCTGGAGCGATTGCTCGAGCTGCCGGACTTCCTGACAGCGGCAGAGCTCCTCGTCCAACTGTCCGTGTATCCGAGGCTCTGGAAGCCCCACCCGAGCAGGGGGCCAGCCCACCGAGACTCGCAGGAGCCGATGTCCGGCTTGCGGCAACTGGAAATCCACCTCGATCACACCCAAGAGAAGGTTGAAAGAGCCTTTGCCCGTCAGGCCCTCCTCCTCGCCCGCAGCGTGGGAGGCGACAAGCAGCTGGCTGCCAACGCCGTAGAAGACTGTCAAAGGCAAGGGCTGGTGACCAGGGCCACCGCCAAACAGCTGAGGGGACTGCTCCACTGGAAGCACCTGCCTCGAGAGACCGCGAGTCAGCGATGGTTTCTCCATCGAAACGGCAACCTTTGGCCCACAGCGGCATGCTTTCTGGCAGCCAGAGACCCGTGGCCGGCGACGTCTTCAGAGTTTCAGGACTATCTGGCCAGCCTGACTCGGCTCTGCTTGGAATTCGGCGCAGAGATCTTCGACCCGGAGCCTCTTGTCACCGGCACGGATCTGGTCTCGAGACTGGGCCTTTCGGAGGGCAAGAAGGTGGGAGAAATCCTGTCGGTAATCCATCGCAGACGCGTCGAAGGCCGACTCGACGGTAGGGACGAGGCATGGGCCCTGGCGAAGGCGCTGGCCCGCCAGGGTCCGGCACTGTGAATCGAGTCGGCGCTGGGTTTCCGAGACTCCGCGTTCGAGTTGGCGAGTCTCGACCTACGTCACTTCATGAGGCGCTGGTTGAGCTCCTTGATGCGCTCGGAGAGCTTGTCGATCTTCTCCTGCGCCTCCTTGCGGAGTCTCGAATACTCGTTGCGGAGCTTCTCGGTCTGCCGTTCCATCTCCTCGAGCTGCTCCTTGAGCTCGTGGATGTCATGGTCCCTGTCTGCCACCGAGGGATCGAGCTTCGTGATCTCCGAGTCCTTCTCGGCCAA
>JARFQS010000075.1 GCA_029287645.1 Thermoanaerobaculia bacterium
CCAGCTCACCTGCGCTTCGGCTCATCGAGACTCTCCGGCGGAGGCAAAACAGCATTGGCTTCGCAGACAGATTCGCACCAACATCAACATCAGGGGTACTTCGATCAGGACCCCGACGACGGTGGCCAGGGCTGCACCCGAGGAGAGTCCGAAGAGGGTGACGGCTGTGGCGATGGCGACCTCGAAGTGATTGGATGCGCCGATCATCGCGGTGGGAGCGGCATCCTCGTATCGCAGGCGAAGCATCCGCGAGAGTCCGTAGCCGAGCCCGAAGATGAAGACGGTCTGGATGAAGAGGGGGATCGCGATCCAGAGGATCGTCAGCGGGTTCGAGAGAATCACCTCTCCCTTGAAGGAGAAGAGCAGTACCAGCGTGACCAGGAGCGCGGTGATGGTGACGGGCGTGAGCAGGTGCAGAAAGCGCTCACGAAACCATTCCTCACCCTTGTTCCTGATGATCCAGCGCCGGGACAGGTAGCCCGAGACCAGGGGCAGGGCGACGTAGACGCCGATGGAGAGGGCCAGCGCCTCCCAGGGCATCGGAAGCCTGCCCACCCCCAGGAGAAAGCCGCCGAGCACGCCGTAGAGCACCAGCATGGCCAGCGAGTTGATGGCGACCATCACCAGGGTATGGCCGTCGTTGCCCCTGGCGAGGAAGCTCCAGACCAGGACCATTGCCGTGCAGGGCGCGATGCCGAGCAGGATGCAGCCCGCGAGATAGCTGCGCCATAGCGGGACTTCGAGCATCTTGACGCCGTCTTGAACGATGACCGTTCCGACCCCGTACTTGGCGCCGACCGGGAGGTCGAGCCCGAAGGGCATCTTGACCAGATCGAGAGCCTCGGTCCCGATCAGCCCACGGAACAGGACGCCGAGGAACAGGAATGCAATCGCGTACATCGTGAAGGGCTTGATCGCCCAGTTGATGAACAGGGTGAGGCCGACGGGCTTCAAGCTCTTGCCGGCCTTGACGACCTCGGCAAAGTCGATCTTCACCATGATGGGGTACATCATGAAGAAGAGACAGACGGCGATCGGGATCGACACGACCGGAGCGCCGCCGACGTCGATCGTGATGCCGTCGAGTGAGGCCGCCACGCCGGGGGCCACTTTGCCGAGCAGGACACCCGCGGCGATGCAGAGCAGGACCCAGACGGTCAGGTACCTCTCGAATCCGCCGATGCCCTTGGGTGCGCCCGCATCCGGCGTGTCTTCGCCTCTCATGAACGACCCCGGGACGCAACTGCCAGTCGCATCTCAGCCATTAGAGCCCCCTTTCCCTTCTCGCCCTGTCGATCGTCCGGTTGAGGAACCTGTCGACCGCCCAGGGCGCGAGCCGATTGACGAGGTGCAGCATCCTTCCGGAAGAGCCGGGAATGATGATGAACGAGCCTCTCTCCATCCCGGCGATTGCAGCGCGTGCGACATCTTCGGGCTGCAGGGCCTTTGCCCCTTCGGAGACTCGCACGTTCTCGAGCGGCTGCTCCCTTTCCACGTAGTGCTCCAGCTTCTCGACATCGACGTCGGGCGGGCAGAGGGCCGAGACGCTGATTCCGTAGGGGCGAAGCTCGCTCCGAATGGCCTCGGAGAAACCCATCACCGCGAACTTCGAGCCGCTGTATCCCGCGTAGCCAAAAATACCCTTGAGACCGGCCAGGCTCGAGACGTTCTGGATCCAGCCCTCTCGTCTCTCGATCATGCCGGGAAGGACCTGTTTCACCATGTATACGGTCCCCAGATAGTTGACGCGTACCTCGTCCTCGATGTCGGACATCGGCAACTTTTCCACATATCCGGTTCGGTGAAAGCCGGCCGAGTTGACGAGGACTGCGACGGGTCCGCATTCGGCTTCGGCAGCCCCGACCGCGTTCTGGACGGCACTCTGGTCCGAAACGTCCGCACTGAAGAAACCGAAGCGCTGTGACGCGTTCCTGGCCTCTTGCCTCGTCTCTTCGGACGCGAGCCTCAAGGGCTCCTGCGTTCGTGCGATCAGGAATACATTCGCGCCGTTTCGCGCAAGCAGCCGTGCGATGGCCGTCCCGATTCCGTTCGAGCCACCGGTCACGATTGCACACTTTCCGGTCAAGTCCATTCGAGGCCTCTGTGTTCCAGGTGATCACTGCTTGCGTTTCAGGGTTCCCGCCCGTCATAGGACATCTTTCCGTACGGTCCCTATCGGGTCGTATTCGCCCCCCACCGTTTCAGATACTCCTTGTAGAGACGGGCGAAGACGATTCGGAGCGAACTGGGGCCGGCGTAGGGAATCTTGTGGTTCACCACGAACAGATCGGTCAGCTCGCTCGACTCGCCCGCCATGAGCTCGGTGATCAGGCGTCCCGCGGTCTGCCCGAAGACCACACCATGGCCGTTGTAGGCGACGCCGTAGTAGATGTTCTGGTGCTCTCCCATCACCCCCACCGAGGGCACGAAATCCAGGGTGAAGCCCATGGTGCCGCCCCAGGCGTGATCGATACGCAACCCCTCCAATTGCGGGAAAGTCGTAAACAAATCCTTCGTGAGGAGCTCTACGACTGGCTTGTTGTTTCCGGAGCTGAGGGCGTCATTGGCGTAGTAGGGATAGTCCGCCCCTCCGATCACGATGCGCCCGTCCGCCGTGGGGCGCTGATAGGTGAAGAGAACTCGTTGGTCCGACAATCCCTGCCGATTCTGCCAGCCGATGGATTCCCACTGTGCATCACTCAGCGGCTCGGTGGCGATGACGTAGCTGCAGAGTGGCAGGAGGCGGTTGCGGAAGAAGCCGAGCTTGTGAGAGTAGCCGTTGAGGCCGAGCACGAGTGTGGGTGCGGTGATCTCCCCCAGCTCCGTCTCGATCCGGTGGACCTTCCCGGGAGTCACGCGTAGCGTGAC
>JARFQS010000106.1 GCA_029287645.1 Thermoanaerobaculia bacterium
TGGCTACCCTTGAAGATGCACGGTGTGTCGGTCTTCCGGGAGGCGCTAGATGAGAAGTTGGACCTCGCCGCCTGGGCTTGTGAGGAGCTGCGTGCGATCGAGCCGATGGAGATCGTCGCCGAGCCACAGCTCTCGATTCTCGCCTTCCGCCTCGAGCCGCCAGGTATGGACGACGAAGCGACCGATCAGCTGAACCGCGAGCTGCTGCGACGCATCAACGACCGCCAGAGGGTCTTTCTCACCGCCACCAACCTGGAGGGTCGGTACGTCATCCGGATCTGTGTGCTGAGCTTCCGAACGCATCTCGACCGGATGCGTCAGGCACTGGAGGACATTCGCGAGGCGGTGAGCGAAGTCCTCTCCTCGTAGCTGCCCCCTGCCGCCTCAACGACGTCTACTCGACGCGAAGCTCGACGCCCCCGTCCTTCTTGACGCTGAATCGGAGGCCGTCGGCCTTCTCGAGCTCCTTGGCGGCGACCTTGTTGCCGAGCATGCACTCGGCGAGGATCCAGGGCATCGAGACGTGGGTCGGGTCCTCATCCTCACCGACAATCTCCAGATCCAACTGGTCCTTGCGTCGATGGGCCTTGATGATCTCGCCGTCTTCCTTCTCGAGCGTGTAGCGGGAGCCCTTCCCTTTCTGGCTCAGGTACTCGAGCATCTCCCGGGTGTCGGACTCGATGTCTCCCTCACACTCGAGATCTTCGTCGATCATGCCTTCGAGGACCCCTGAAACAAGGTCGGTGGTCAGAGAGATCGAGGCCTTGCTGCCATCGGAGTCTTCGATGTCGATGGTAATCGTGTCCTTCTTCTCCTTGGCCAGCACCGGAGCTACCACCAACACGAGAATCGCCAGAACGGCGCAGGTCTTCATCAGGTTGTGTGTCCACATGCGAAATTCCTCCTTCTCTTCGACACTACTGATTCCCCTGGAGGAAAGTTTCGGTCGGACTCGTCCATGAAGAGGGAAGAGGTCTCAGTGACCTTGTCCACAGTCCCTGCCATGTATAGATAAGATACTCCCACCAGTATCCACGCAGTACGGGTCAGCATACAGAAGGGAGATGCCATGAGACCTCGGAATCTCATATTCGGATTGTCCGCTCTACTGCTCGTCGCAAGCCTCGCCGGCAGAGTCGTCGATTCCGTCGAGGCTGGCGGTGGCGACTGGACTCTCGTGGGCTGGAATGACCTGGGAATGCACTGCATGGATGCCGACTACGCGGTGTTCTCCATTCTGCCGCCCTTCAATACCATCCAGGCCCACCTGATGGACGAAAACGGGGATCTGGTGACCAGCCCAGCGGGCGTCTCGGTGACCTATGAGGGAATTGCCGACCCACAAGGCTCGATCAATGTCACCTCGGCCAGTAAGACCAATTTCTGGGACCACGCCCAGGATCTCTTTGGTGCTGCCCTGCCCGTCGACGAAGGCTTGGCTGGCAACACCATGCCTGGGGCTGCCAACACGCCGCAGTCCATGCAATGGGAGGCGACCCATGACTGGTTCGTCGGCGAGGGCATCCCGATCACCCCTTACGACGACGATGCGAAGAAGAACTACTACCCCATGATGCGCCTCGTGGCACGCGCTGCCGGTGGGCAGTTGCTGGCGGAGACGGCGATCGTGCTGCCGGTCTCCGATGAGATGGATTGTTCGGCCTGTCATGCCTCCGGCTCGCCCGACGATGCAGAACCCTTCGGCGGCTGGATCTGGGACGCGGATGCGGAGCGCGACTACCGGCTCAATATTCTCCTGCTCCACGACGACTATCGAGGCAACTCCACAACGTACGCCGACGCCCTCGCCACCATGGGCTACAACAGCGGCGGTCTCTATCCCACGGTCGTCACCGACGGTACCTCCGTGCTGTGCGCCGGCTGTCACGGCTCGAACGCCCTGCCGGGAACCGGTATCGCAGGGATTCCACCGCTGACCAACGCTGTGCACGACCTCCACGCTTTCGTTATCGACCCAACCAACCAAATGACACTCAATTCGAGCGACAACCGTACAGCCTGCTACCGCTGCCACCCGGGCAGCGAGACCCGGTGCCTGCGAGGCGCCATGGGCAAGGCGGTCGCCGACGACGGCACGCTCGCCATGCAGTGCCAGGGATGCCACGGCAACATGCTTGCCGTCGGCGATCAGAATCGGATCGGCTGGCTCGACCAGCCCAATTGCCAGAGTTGCCACACGGGTACCGCTACCGACAATAACGGCCAGATTCGCTACGAATCGGTGTTCGAGCCCAGCGGGGACGTCCGCCAGGCCGTGAACCAGACCTTTGCAACGGATTCCGACGTTCCGGCAGCTGGGTTCTCGCTCTACCGCTTCTCCTTCGGCCATGGCGGCCTCTCCTGCCTCGCCTGCCACGGTTCGACGCACGCCATCTACCCGGCCTCGCACCCCAACGACAATATCCAGAACCAGGATCTCCAGGGTCACGAGGGCACATTGGCGGAATGCACCGCCTGCCACGCCGCGAGTCCGAATACCGTGACCGGAGGTCCCCACGGCCTTCACCCGATCGGCCAGAGCTGGATCGAGGGTCACAAACAGGCGGCGGATCACGACACCACCCCCTGCCAGGACTGCCACGGCACCGACTACAAGGGCACCGTGCTCTCCTACTCGCAGGCCGACTGGATCGCCGACGCCGACGACTTCGGGGACAAGCACTTCTGGCGGGGCTTCCGGATCGGCTGCTATGCCTGCCACAACGGACCCGACAGTGAGGCGCCGAGCCCCAACCATCCGGCTGTGGTTCAGAACGCCTCGGCGGATGCCGATAACGGGGTTCCAGTGGAGATCCCCCTGGTGGCCACCGACCAGGACGGTAACCCGATGACCTTGCGCATCGTCTCGCAGCCCGCCAACGGCACAGTGGCCCTGAGCGGTACGACCGCTACCTATTACCCGTTCGACGGCTTCAGCGGCGTCGACACCTTCACGTTCGCCGCTTGGGACGGCTGGACCGACTCGAACCTGGGATCCGTGATGGTGACGGTCGTGGACGCCAGGATCTTCACCGACGGCTTCGAGTCCGGCAATCTCTCCGCCTGGTCCAGCAGCGTGCCCTGAAGCCCGGTACTAGCGGAAGTCGTCGATCAGGACGATGTCGCGGACGCGGCGGCCCTGAGCGATCAGGAGGGTCGAGCCGTCGGGCGAGACATCAAAGTGGAAGATCTCCCCCTCGCTGAAGTCGGTCAGTTGCCGCGGCTCACCTCCGTCGAGGGGCATCAGAAAGAGGTTTGTGACGCCATCTATGGTCTCGGCGTGGAACAGGCTACCCCCGTCGGCGCTCCACGGCGACTCGAGCTCGGAGTGGAAATCGTGGGTCTCCACAATCTCGCTGCCGTCGGGAGTGAGAATCCCCGTCTTCCAGAGACTGTCCCCTTCACCCCGGAAGTGTAGGGCCATGCGGCTCCCGTCGGGCGACCATGATGGGGAATGGCTGAATTCGGTAGGCACTGCTGTCGTCTCGCCGGTAGCGAGAGATCGCCGCAACATCCTGAAATCGCCCTCGAGAATCCCGTCGAAGAACAACCATTCGCCATCGGGTGAGATCGCCGGACGACCGCCGATCGTGGCGTCGGGTATGAGGTCCTCGAGTCCGGTACCGTCCAAGCGGATCGACCAGACGCTCAACCGGTCTCCATCCAACGAATCGAAGACGACCCTCTCGCCATCGGGGTGCAACCACGGCTCCTCCTGAGCGACACCCTGCACCGTAAGGCGCCGGGCATCGCTGCCGTCCGTGCTCATCATCCAGAGGTGCTTCTCCGTTCCCTCGTCGGCCACATAGATGATCCTGCCGTCCTGGGTCCAGAGCACACCGTCCGCGCCGTCCGCGGTGCCAGTGGTGGTCTCGACTTGTCGTCGCGGGCTCGACCCGTCAATCGGCTGAACCCAGATCGACGAGTGGCGATTGCCCAGTACGGCCGCCATCCGCTTGCCGTCGGCAGCGAGGCTCACTCCCTGATAGGAATTCAGATCGTTGGTGATCCGATGGACCTCACCGGATGGATACCGCATCTCGAAGAGCTGCCAGCCGCTGTAGCCATCCTCGAGGGCAATCAAGACCAGGCCCGAGCCATCGGGGAGCCAGGCGAGCTCCCATAGCCCTCTCCACGCGCGCTCCGTGATGAGCTGCAGATCGCCTCCCTCTACCGGGACGCCCACCAGCCGTGACCTGAAATCCCTTGCGTCGCCCTGAGCGACGACCAACAACTCTTCCTTCGGTGACCAGACAGGAGTCCCCATAAAGACTCTGGGCATCTCCAAGGACGTCACCCGCCTGGCATCACTGCCGTCCAGCCCCGAAACCCAGAGCTCGCTGCCATAACCTCCGCCGAGGCCCTTGAGATAAACGACTCTCGAGCCGTCCGGCGAGAAGCTGACCCCGGTGGCGATGTCTCCTAGCAGCTTACGGGGTGCTCCACCCAGGGTGGGTACCTGATACAGCTCACCCGGGGCGTCGAACTCCGGTTGTGCGACGTAGTAGACATAGTCTCCATCGTTCGAGAAGCGGACATCGCTGTACCAGGTGATGCCGGCACCGACGATCTCGACATCGCTACCCGTGGCAACCTGTTTGACCCGCAGGGTCCTCTCCTTGCCCTGGTCGTCCGCGTAGGCCACGTACTTGCCATCCGGAGAGATGGCGACGAGCGAGGCGTTGCCGGTGCTCGTCAAGGGCCGGATCTGCATCGACTCGAAACTCGAAGACCTGCGCGCTACCGGTGCCTCCTCGCGGCCCTTCAGACTCCACAGCCCGAAGCCGAGCCCTAACGCGCCTACGATCAGGGCACCGGCGACAACCAGTCTCTTCCAGCCACTGTCCGCGGCAGCCGGCAGGCCTGCCTGCCCTACGGGTGTTACTTCTCCGGTGGCGACTTCCTCCTCCAGCTCCTCGAGCTCGTTACGAAGGTCCAGAGCTGACTGATACCGCCGATCGGGCTCCTTCTGCAGACAGCGGCGGACGATGCGACCAAGCTGGCGAGGGAGACGCGTATTGAGATCGGTGACCGAGGTCGGCGTGTCCCGCAGGATCGAGGACAGGACCGACAGGCTGGTGTCGCCGCCGAAGGGGCGCTGGCCTGTAGCCATCTCGTAGAGGATGATGCCCAGAGAGAAGATGTCGCTTCGGTGGTCGACGGGTTTGCCCTCGGCCTGCTCTGGAGACATGTAGGCAACGGTCCCGAGGACTTTGCCCTCCTGGGTCACCGACTGGGTCGGTGCCTCGGCGGGCCCCTCCTCGCCGCTGGCGGTTTCGGCTAGCTTGGCGAGGCCGAAATCCAGCACCCGAAGGCGACCATCGTCGCCCATCATGATGTTGTCGGGCTTGAGATCCCGGTGGGTGACACCGTTCTGGTGCGCTGTGCTGACGGCGTCAGCCAGAGGTGTCGCGAAATCGAAGAATCGGGTCAGTGCGAGGCCTCCCTCGGGAATCAGCTCCGAGAGGGACTTGCCATGCACCATCTCCATGGTGAGGAAGTGGGTTCCATCCGCCTCTTCGACCGAGTGGATGGTGACGATATTGGGATGATTCAGGGAGGCGACGGCCTTGGCTTCGCGCTCGAAGCGGGCCCGGCGCTCGCCGTCTCCGGCCAGCTCGGCCGGCAGGATCTTCAGCGCCACCTGGCGGTCGAGCTTGGTGTCCTCGGCCAGATAGACCTCGCCCATGCCACCCTTGCCCAGCAGTTGGACGATCCGATAGTGACCCAGGGTCTCGCCAATCACGATGCCCCCTCCTGCGGTTCTTTGTCGTCTACCAAGATAACAGAGCTTTGAGCGTCAGGGCAGCTCGATCGAGAGACGGCTCATGACGCGGCGCTGGCCACGATCCTTGAAGGAGTGATCGAAATCCAACTCGAGAAGCCCTATCGGGACGCCTGCCTGCCGATTCACTTGGATCTGCAGTCGCTCCACGAAGGTGTCGAGCTCCAGGCGACCGAACAGGATGTCGTCGATCTCCACCCGTGTCACCTTGTCGAAGTACTCGAGGTGTCGGCTATCGCTAACCGTGCCAATCACCACTGAACCGTCGGAGACCACACTGGCCTGCCCGTCCACGCTCGGCTTCACCTCACGGGTTACCTTCTCGCCCGCAGCGGTGAGCTCGATGCGTGTTCCCGCTTGCGACGGTAGGAGATAGTAGAGACCGTAGAGCAATACCTCGAGTCGATCTCCCTTGCGTCGAAACACCGCCTCCATGAAGAGAGGCTCGTTGGAACCAGCTGGGTTCAGAACCTGGTAGTCGCCCCCTTCGAACCTCACCCGCAGCGCTGCGCCCTTGGAATGCACGAGCACTCGTTCGATCTGGTGCTCTTCCGGATCGAGCTGTGGGTAGATCAGGGGCGCCGTGGAGCCCCAGAACGCTCCTTCCAATCGCCTACCGCCGAGGATCGGCGTGACACCGACCAGGTGCTGTTTGTCCGCAGGTCCGTCGTAGTCGATCTCCAGGACCACCTCCTTCCCGGAGTCTAGACGGGCCAGAATTCGATAGGCCTCGGGCTCGTGCTCCAGTGTCCAGGAAGCGTTGTCACTCCTGAGAATGTCGACCTCGACCGAACTCGATGCAGCCACGAGACCACCGACCAGGCACATCTGGAGCAGCGCCAGGCAGGTCTTCACTCTCTGCAATTGCGTCACGGATCGGATCTCGGGAGAAGTGGGCTAGATGAGCTCCGGGTCGCTCATGATCTCTACCAGCGCAGGGCCGTCGTGGGCCAGCGCTCGCCCGAGTGCATCGTCGAGGTCTGTGCTCTCGTTGACGCGAATGCCCAGAGCGCCACACAGCTCCGCGTAGCCGGCAAAGTTCGGGTTGTGGAGATCCGTCTGCCACACGTCCCAGCTGCCGGCCCGCTGTTCTTTGGAGATCTTGCCCAGCTCGCTGTTGTTGAGCAGGACGTGCGTGATGTTCATGCCGTATTTGACCGCGGTGGTGAGCTCGCCCATGTACTGACCGAAGCCTCCATCGCCCGAGACCGACACTACGGGTCGACCCCTGAAGAGGGGGTCTTCCTCCTGGGTGGCCGCCCATGCTCCCATCGCAGCGGGGAGGGCGAACCCGATCGACCCCAGATAGCCGGACATGAGCACCGCTTGACGCCCGCATTCGAAGTAGCGCCCGAAGGAATAGGTATTGTTGCCCACGTCTACGGCGAGAATGGCATCGACGGGCACCTGTCTCGTCAGCGCGGCAAAGGCGGCAGCAGCAGAGATTCCCCGACCGCGCTCTTCACCGATTCGTCGGGACTTCTCCTCACGCCAGATCTCCCAGCGCTCGGCGATCTCGTCGCGCTGGTCCTCAGCATGAACGATGTCGGGTAGAGCTTCGCCGAGCGCCCTCGCTGTGACGCCGATCTCACCCCAGACTGGTACCTCGATCTTGTGGAACTTGCCCAGCGCCATGGGATCGAAATCGACCTGAATCGTCGGCTTCTTGGGCGTGATGCCCGTGTGGTTGCTGAAGCTGGCACCGAAGACCAACAGACAGTCCGCCTCGTTCATGAAGTGGCTGGCGATGGGAGTTCCACTACGCCCCAGGACCCCACAACCCAGAGGGTGGTGGTCGGAGATGAGTCCCTTGGCCTTGAAGGTCGTGATCACCGGGCAGGAAAGCTGTTCCGCCAGCGCGACAATGGACTCCATCTGCGAGCCGGCTCCGTGGCCAACGATGATCACAGGCCGCTTCGACCCTCCCAGACGCTCGAGAGCTCGATCGAGAGAGTCCGCGGGTGGAGCGATCTCTCTCTCCGTGACCCGTCCCTCGGGAGTCCCGGCCTCCTCGGCCTCGGGTACCTCGAGAGTCTGCACCTCGTCCGGAAAGATGAGATGGGAAACGCCTCGATTCAGGATGGCGCTCTTGAGGGCCAGGTTGACGAGCTCGGCGTGCTTGCTGGTCGGCAGAACCGACTGGCTCCACTGCGCCACCTTGCCGAAGGCTGCCGAGAGGTCCACCTCCTGAAAGGCGCCGGGGCCCAGGACCTGGGTATCCACCTGACCCGTCAGGGCCAGCACCGGGGATCGATCGACATGAGCGTCCCAGAGACCCGTCAGCAGGTTCGTCGCGCCGGGCCCCGCAATCGACAGGCAGGCCGCCGGTCGGCCGGTGAGCTTGCCATAGGCGGAAGCGGCGAAGGAGGCCGCTCCCTCGTGGCGGATTCCGTAGTAGTTGAGCTGCCCGGTCTCCGTTTGGCGACGCACCGCATCCGCCAACCCCAGGTTGGAGTGCCCGACCATGCCCCAGACATGACGGATCCCCCAGTTGACCATGGTCTCCACCATGACATCGGAGACGGTCGTTGAATGAGCTTCTGTCTCGTCGAACCCGACGTAGATACCGTCGTCACGCACCTCCACCGGATAGGTGGCCACCCCGTCGTCAAAGCCGGGCGCCTTGCCGGTCAACGGATCGAAATCCCAACCGTGCCAAGGACACCGCAGCAGGCCCTCCTCGATCGAGCCCTCGCCCAGAGGTCCTCCCTGATGAGGACACTCGTTGTCCAGGGCCGCGTACTGGCCCTCGAAGTGAGTCATGCAGACCGTCTGATTTCGACACGTAACCGCCTGGACCCTTCCCTCGCCGAGCTCTTCGGGCTCCAAAGCCTTCTCCCAGATCCGATTCTCGGAGGCTTGGCTCGACTTCTTGTCGTTGGCAGCCATGAATGCAGGCTCCTTTCCCTCACGAGGAGAAGTGTCGTACCCCGTTGGAGACACAGAGATCGCTGTCCGACTCACCGGGGCGTCGGGTTCGACTCAGCGACGAAAGTGGAAATGAGTCTAGCTCAGGTGGAAGGCAAATATTCGCGACCCGTTCAGGGCTCGATGCCGAAATCCTCGGCGGGAACGCCGACCTGCAGACACAGAGTTCGGATGTCGGACGGCTCCAGCTCCTCTCGACGAGTGACACCTGCGAAATGGAGACCGTTGCGACGAATGGTGATACCGAACTCGCGCTCCAGGCGCGTGATGAACTCACCGAACGTAGGTCGCTTCCAACCTCTGGGCCGCGGCTGAATGTCCCTCGGAAGAAGCGGAATCTCCTCCCGGGCGGAATACCGAGCCCAGATCTCTAGCTGGGATCCATGTTTCATGCCCAGATTAGACGAGACGACCGTGACGCTGATACCCCTTTCCCGTAACAAAGGGGTTACACCCCCTCATCCTCGCAGGGCTGTACGACGCCGCCGAAGTCGACCCCGGTCAGCAACGCGACGTCCTGCTTCCAGGTCGTCAGGTCCCCGATCCCGAACTCATTCAGATGCGTGTGGCCGCAGGCGCGCGCCAGAAGCTTCATCAGCTCCACCGCAGCCCCGAAAAACCTCGCTAGCCGCTCCGCCGCCTCGTCCACTGGTAGTCGGGCTCTTAGGTGCTCCTTCTGAGTCGCAATGCCTACGGGGCAGTTATTGGTGTGGCAAGCTCGCATCCCCAGACAGCCGATGGCCTGCAAAGCAGCGTTTGAAACCGCCACTCCGTCTGCACCCAACGCCAGGGCCTTGGCGAAATCGGCCGGGGTTCTCAAGCCCCCCGTGATAATCAAGGTGACTTCATCGCTCTTCTCGCGCTCGTCTAGGTGGCGGCGGGCCCGAGCCAGGGCCGGTAGCGTAGGCACGGAGATGTTGTCCCTGAAGATCAGGGGGGCCGCGCCTGTGGCACCTCCACGGCCGTCGAGGATCACGTAGTCGACTCCGATCTCCAGCGCCGCATCCAGGTCCTCCTCGATGTGCTGCGCGGAGAGCTTGAAACCGACAGGAATGCCTCCGGTCGCTTCCCGCACCTCGTTGGCGAACTCCCGAAAGTCGTCGAGGCTGTCCCAATCGGGGAAACGAGCCGGTGAGATCGCCGATTCGCCCTCTTCGAGATCGCGTACCTCGGCGATCTTGCCCTGCACCTTCGAGCCCGGGAGATGACCCCCGGTGCCTGTCTTGGCTCCCTGCCCACCCTTGAAGTGAAACGCCTGCACCCGCGCGAGCTTGTCCATGGAGAATCCAAAGCGGGCCGAGGCCAGCTCGTAGAAGTAGCGGGTGTTGGCCTCCTGCTCCTCGGGGAGCATGCCTCCCTCTCCCGAACAGATGCCGGTACCGGCCAGCTCCGCTCCTTTCGCCAGCGCCACCTTGGCCTCGAAGGAAAGCGCTCCAAAACTCATATCCGACACGAAGATCGGGATGGATAGCTCCAGGGGCCTCTTGGCTCCCGGGCCGATGACGAGATCCGTTCCTACCGGAACCTCGTCGAGCTTGGGTAGGCGGGCGAGCTGCGCCGTGACGAACTGGAGGTCCTCCCAGCCCGGCAGCTCGGTCCGGGGTACACCCATGGCGGAGACCGGGCCATGATGGCCAACCTTCTCGAGACCGCCACCAGCGAGCTGACGGATGAGCCGCACATGGGGCTCGAGCGACGTACCGTGGTGATCCTGGTAGGCCCCCTGGTAGCTCTTGCGGTCGAAAGCCTGTGGGTTGCGACGCTCCCATGCGGAGATCTCGTCCGCGTCGACCCAGACACCGTCCTCCTCGACCCAGGCTTCGAACTTCTGCAGACACTCCTTCGGGTTGTAGGAGCTGATTCCGGAGCGAACCTGGTAATCCCAGGAGTGAACCCCACAGATGAGATCCTCACCCCGGACGAATCCGTCGGACATGAGAGCACCACGATGCAGGCAGCGCCCGTAGAGCACCGACACGTCGTCGTCCATGCGGACCACCACGAGATCGACCCCAGCAACCAGGGCATGGGTTGGCTTCCGATCCTCCAGCTGACTCCAAACCGCGACTTGCACTCTCTTCATCGGTGCGACCTCCTGACTTCCGAGTGT
>JARFQS010000148.1 GCA_029287645.1 Thermoanaerobaculia bacterium
CGCCATGGCTGCACTCGACGCCGGTATCGAGGCGGTGCAAGGGGGGTGTGCGGATGCCCTGGTCACCGCACCCGTCAGCAAGGCCTCAATCGCCCGGCATCACAGACCGGAATTCAGGGGCCACACCGAGTACCTGGCCAAAGCTGCCGGGTTGGAGCGCTACGGTCGTGATTACCTGATGGCGTTCCTGACCCCGGATCTGCAGGTCGCCCTGCTGACGACGCATTTGCCACTCAGGCAGGCCCTGGACGAGATCCGTGAGGAGGCGCTGGTCGAGGCCCTTCTCCTTCTGAACCGAGCGGCGGCGGGCTGCATGGTCGTCGCTGGCGTCAATCCGCACGCGGGCGAAGGTGGCCTCATGGGCACGGAGGAGATCGAAATCGTTCAGCCGGCGGTCGAGCGGGCGAGAGAGCTGGGGGTCGTTGTCTCGGGCCCTGACAGCGCGGACTCACTCTTCGCTCGGGCTCGGCAGGGTGAGTACGACTGGGTGCTGTCCCTGTACCATGATCAAGGCCTGATCGCCGTCAAGACGAGCGCCTTCGGGCTCTCCACCAACTGGACTCTCGGCCTGCCGTTTTTGCGGACCTCGGTCGACCACGGTACGGCGTTCGACATCGCTGGGCGTGGTGATGCCGACCCGAGCTCACTCATCCAGGTGGTTCAGACCACGCTCGATTTGATCTCGGGCAACCTACCAAGAGGCACCTAGGCCTAGCCCAGAAGAAGGGCTGAGACAAGATTTCGTAGGGGAGGGGCTTGTCCCCTCCCGCGGTAGCGCTCGATCAATTCCACTTCTTCAGGAGAATTGAGCTGTGGGTTTGGGAGTTCTGCGGGCCTAGACCAGCCACCAGACCATGAAGACGAGGCCCCAGGTGGCCATGCCGATCACCAGGCCGACCAACAGTCCCGTGAAGCCACGCACCTCCGCATCGAGGCTCATCGACGGAGCTTCGTCTCTGGTGGATCGATTTTCGATCCCGAGGGCATTCAGATCATCCTTTGGCATGTAGGCCTCCCAGCACTATATAGACCACAAGCTATATGAAGCAAGAGTTGTGCCCAAATGGGCGCCGCTGGCCTGATGATCTAAGGAATCCTACGAACTCAAGGGAACTCGGGGGTTCTCGTTGCTCGGGAGGGGTTGAAGGTAGGAAGTCTGGACGCCGAGATGCAGGAGGAGTTCCCCCTCGGAAGCCCTTGGAGGGAAAGAATGTCCGATCGGTCCTTCCTCTACTGCCACTGAAGGCGGGCTCGGTCGAGCAGCACCTCGGGGTCGGTATCCCTGCTCCGGCGGCGAATTGCCAGCACCAGGACCTCTTCTCCACTCCATGAAAGGTCGCTCACCCGAAGTCGTCTCCATCGACCGAGAGGCTCCAACGGCCGACGCTTGAGGATCTCTGATCCCGACCGAATCTCCAGAACGGCGCCTCCCATGGCCCTGGAGGGCTCTTCGAGCTCGACGACCAGGTCGAACCGGCTGCCGCCCGGGACTACCGGAATAGAGATACTCTGACCGGCAGGCAGGACCCAGCCTCCCCGGTAATGGGGTCGATAGACCACCCAGAGCTCGGGGTGGAGTTGTCCACCACTCGTCTCGACCCATGGGTCTTCGAACTCGATCACCGACGTGGGACGCCTCTGGGAGCTCGAGGCCACGAGCGCCGGTATCAGCAGAACCGCGCACAAGCCCAATGCAGTAGCGGCGCTCGTGCCTCGCTTCGGAACCCACCAGAGCATAGAGACAGCCAGCATGGTGAGAGGTGGCCAGACCCAGGTAGCGAGGCGTGGTCGTGTCGAGCTGGGGAAGAACCTGGCAACGTCGGCTTTCATCGCGCTGGACAGGTAGTCGAGAAGGTGACTCCTCCCATGCGCGAGGTTGTAGGTCCACCCGGGCTCGACGATCCAGAGGAGGGTGAGCGCGAGGGTCGCCGCGCCCAGGGCCGCGATCAGGAATCGTCTGCCTCCACGTTCACGATCGGAGAGCAGCGGGATGAGCCAGAGAGCCATGAACGGCAAGGCGATAACTCCATATCTGAACGGAGGTGACCAGCCGCCGAACCACTCACCGCGCGGTGCCAGCAACATCAGGTAGGGGGTCAGAACAAGCAGCGAATCCATCAGGACTCTGCGGTGACGGTTCCATAGCAGCAGGAATGCCGGCACGATCAGAAACCAGATGGGAGCGAATGCAAACAGGCCGAATGCGCAATCGTAGAAAAGCCCCAGGAACCCCTTCAGGTAGGTGATCGGCGACTCGGCGTAGGCCCGTAGCCCGTCGATGTCGTGGTACTTGAGAGGATTCTGAAAGAAGAAACGGTTGAACAGGAGGATGGAGGCAGTGACGCCTCCCAGCAAAGCGAGCAACAGGGCGGTCCTTCGTCGGGCTCGGCTGCCGCCGGCATGCCAGCTGGCCAGGATCACGAGGGACCCCGCCAGCAGAACAAAACGAATCTTCAGGAATGGAAGCGCCAGGATCGGCAGACCGATGCGCACCCATGTCGACCAGTTGTGGGACTTCCCTTCGGCCGCCCTGAGGATGAGTGTCAGGCCGAGCACTGTCAGGAGAGCTGCCGGCACCTCGACCCACACCTGATAGGAGTAGAGGAGCAGAGGTGCGGTGAAGGCGAGGATGCCGTAGGCCCAGAGAGATCCTGTCGGATCCAGGAGTCGGTAGGTCATGGCCAGGCCCAGCGTTGCCCAGACCAATGCCGCGGCGAGAGCCGCCATGGCTACAAGGACACCAGCAAGACCGGCAAGGCGATAGAAGGGTGCCAGGGCCAGCGGTAGGAGCACGTTGTGGCGCGAATACATCTCGCCGCTCGGTCCCACGGGATCCCCCAACTGCGGTTCCAGAGTGCGATCCATGAAGGCCAGGGAATCTCCCTGCGCATAGTTGTTGGCGAGATCGGTCTCGAGATCGTAGGCCAGGCTGTGGGTCAGCAGCAGATAGTGGGGCTCGTCTCCATCGGGAGCGTGATGGAAGGACGACCACGGAAGAATTGCGACGTAGACCAGGAACGGCAGAGAGAAGAAAACCGACGAGGGTCTCTTCTGTCCCGACTCTTCGAAGAGCGGTCGAAGGGCGATCAGGGTGCGAAGAGCTCGATGACCGAGCAGCAGCAGAAAGCCACCCGCGAGGACCCCGTCGAGCGTCGCTGGGTTGCCGAGGAGCCCGAGATGGTTTCTACCGAGAGCGGCGAGGATCAGCACCGCGAGAAAGGTCCACTCCACCAGAACAACCTCTCGGGGAGTTGGCTGCCCACCGCGGCTGATCGCCCAGTTGCCCAGAGCCACGAACGAGGCGACGATCAGTGGCAGGGCGATCAGGGTGCCGCGAAAAGGATCCTCCGGTCCAAGTGGAAGAACGAAGCGGGTGGTGATAGCCAAGACCGCACCCAGCGAGAGCCCCCTGGCAGCAGATACAGCGCGTCCACCCTTCATGGTCGAAGCTCCAAGCCGAGGAGGGCGATTCCGACATCGGCCGGCAGCGCAGGGAGGCGGGTAAGGGTCAACCGCGTCGCCCTGGCCGGTTCGGGAAGCTGCCAACGAGCGCGGTAGCGTTGAGCGAAGAAGTCCCTGTCGGCTGGGATCCAGGCCAACCACGGCGATGGTGCCTGGAATCCATCCCTGCCTGCGACATCTTCCCTTCGCGCCGCCCACTCTCCGCTCTCGATGCCGACACGAATCAGCCATCGTTCTCGGCTGCCTTCCTCCGTGTCCAGCGTGACCTCGACGACCGGCGTGCCCGGGGTCAGCGGTGCCGAGTTCTCCAGATAGGAGTCGACCACCACAGAGCTCACTGTGCCTTCGAGGTCCAGCTCTCGAACGAGCTGCTGCTGTTCCAAGCTCAACACGACCGGAGCACCCGTCATCGAGTAGACCTTGACGGGCGGTAGCTGCAGAAAGACGGCGACACCCAGGGCCATCGATGCCATGCCAGCCGGAATCAGACGCCCTGGATTTCGAGCCTGTGTCGCTTCCGCCAGCCACGCGACCACCAGAAATCCGACCAGGACGCCGAGCACCGACGACCAACCGCCTCCGACTCCCAAGAGGCGCAACATGTCGCTCAAGGGCTCGGGCCGTAGCCAGGGGTAGGCCGCGAGGAGCAGGGTCCCCGAGGCGAGTGTTCCCGTCCAGATGCGTTGCACGGTCAGGTAGGTCCCCTCCCTTGGGAGGGCGAGGACCAGCGCGGCCATCGGTGCTGCCAGGGCACCTGGAAGCGCGACCGTGCGTGCCGCCATGAAAGCCACCAGCAAAGCCAACAGCATGACTCGATGTGAGTGCTTGCTGCCTACCAGGGGCGCTGCCGGCAGCAAGACCAGGATCAGGCCGGCGGCGAGCAAGCTCTCCTCCCAGGAGCGAACACCTGGAAGAAGCAACAGACCAGCGGCAGCTCCCAGCCCCACGGCGGCATGGGACTTCCAATTCTGCGGAGCCCCCACGAACAACGCCGTGAGAAGAAGGACCACCGGGAGACTCGGGTGCCAGACACCCGCGAGGATCATCAACAGCACCAGCGCACCGAATCGGACCCAACGGCTCCGAGCTCTGATCGGAGCTGCCACGCTCAGGGCGACGCCGAGCAGTGACAGAACCACGGCCACGCTCCAACCCGGCACGAGAACCAGACAGACACCGGCGGCCAGAAGAGCGGTCCCAACACCGCGGCTGCGGGCAATGAGGCCCAGGCTCCAGGCTGCGGCAAGAGGAAGGACGACCAACCCGAAGAAGGTCCTAGGCTCCATGGGATGCGACAGGAGTCGATCGGACCTGGCGAGAAGCTGGACCCCGAGGGCGAAGGGTACCCAGAGGTTCCAGTCGAGACCCTTGGAGTCATCAGCGAGGCGTCGGTGGATCAGCATTCCCAATCCGGCCGTCAGAAGCAGTCCAAAAGTCGCGGCGCGAACAGGGCCCGCAGGAAC
>JARFQS010000154.1 GCA_029287645.1 Thermoanaerobaculia bacterium
CCCCTGAAGTGCGTATCCTCGTAGAGCGTGACCCGATGGCTGGATCCCCATCCCGAGTCGCCGCCGCCCCAACCTCCTCCTGTCCCTTCACAGCGCACCTGCATGGATGTGACCGTGTCGTTGCCCACCTGTGATCCCCTCAGATCGGAGATGTCGCGGTCCACCTCGATGTGGTTTCCCCGATAGTCGGCCTCGACGTAGAGCCTGGCACGGCAGCCGCGACTGACTCGCACGGAAGTTGTCGTGTCGTTGCCGATGTACGAGCCGCGAAGGTCTGGGACGTCGTCGGAGAAGGTCTGACGGGTCCCCGAGAAGTCGAGGTCTCGGAACAGCGTGACTCCATATTCCGCCGTGTCTCCGTCCCAACCTCCTCCTCCGCTCCAATCTCCTCCGGACTGGTCGCAGCGCACGCGCATGGAGCTGACCTTGTCGTTGCCGACCGGTGATCCGCGCAGATCCGAGATATCCTGGTCCACGTCGATATAGCTGCCCCCGAAGTTCGCATCCGCATAGAGCCTGGCTCGACAGCCTCGCTCGACTCGCACCGAGGTGGCCGTATCGTTGCCGACGAAGGAGCTCCTCAGATCGGCAACGTCGTTGGAGAACGACTGACTGGCTCCAGAGAAATTCAGGTCCCGATACACGGTGACGCCACGACGGGTGCCACCGCCCGGCCAGGTACCTCCATCGCTCCATCCGTCGCCGCCCCCTTCGCAGCGCACTCGCAGCGAAGTGACCGTGTCATTCCCTACCGGCGAGCGCCTCAGGTCGGAGACATCCTGCTCGACCTCGATGTAGGCACCCTTGTAGTCCACATCTGCATACAGCCTGGCCCTGCAACCCGAGCTGATCCGGATCGAGGTGGCATTGTCATTGCCGACATAAGAGCCTCGCAGATCGGGGATATCGTCGGAGAAGGTCTGGCTGGTACCCGTGAAATTGAGATCCCTATAGAGCGTCACGCCACGCGACTGATTCCCATATTGGGCGCCGGCAATAGACGCCAGAGCAACGGCGAAGCAAAAGAAGAAAAGCGTTTTGCGGTGCTCAGGTGCCATGGACTGTCTCACGGTCTTGTCTCCCATTCCAGGTCCGAACAAATCGCGAGCTCCTCTCTGCCGCTGTGCAGGAGTCCATTCTAGTACCTCATCGGCTGTTCGAAATCGGACGAACGCTTCCCGGGTCCGGACGCCCGTGGGGATTTCTTGACCCGAATGGGCGAGCATTTCCTGGAATCTTGCGGGCTCGGAGTTGGGTACGTGTCTTGCTTCTGTTTCGAGAGTGTCTGGGACAAGGAGCGAGCCATGACAACGTCTCGAGGATCTTCCAGCCAGGATCATTCCTTCCAGTCGGCCCCATCGGAGACGACGCCAACAGCGGGTCTCTCGGTCCAAGGCATTCTGAGGGATGTTCGGCATGGACTGCGTTTCATCGCTCGCCAGCCGTTGTTCGCCGCCGGGGTCGTGGTTCTTCTGGCTTTGGGAATCGGGGCCACGACAGTCGTCTTCAGCTTGATCGACGCGGTCTTGCTCACTCCGACTCCCTATCCGGAGCCGGACCGCCTGGTCATGGTCTGGGAAACCCAGCCGAACTTCGAGCGGATGCCCCTCTCGGGACCCAATTTCCTGGACTTCCAAGAGCAGTCTCAGTCATTCGAGTCGATGGCCGCAATTTGGGCCTACTACTTCAGTCTCACAGGCGGCGACGAGCCGGTTCGAGTCGGTGGCTGCAGAGTTACCTCTGGGCTCTTCGATGTCATGAGAGTCAAGCCTGAACTGGGTCGGGGCTTTCAGCCGCTGGACGAAATAGATGGAGCCGAGCCGGTTGCGATCCTCACCGAAGGTTTGTGGCGTCGGGGATTCGGTGGCTCGGCCGATGTCATTGGAACGACAGTTCAGATCAACGGACTGGCTCATACCGTGGTCGGAGTCATGTCCTCCGATTTCAAGTTGATGACACCCTGGACCCGGGATCGCGACATCGAGTTGTTGTTGCCGTTGACCCTTAGCTCCTCACTCGATTCTCGAGACGATCACTCCTTCATGGCGATGGCGCGCCTCAGCGACACAGCGACTGTGGAGAGTGCCCAGGCCGAGATGGATCGCATCACCGCGAATCTGGAGGCCACCTACCCGACGACCAACAAGAACTACGGTGCTCGAGTTTCGGCGTTGCACTCGGACATGGTAGGTCGTGTCGGGAATCAACTGATGATGCTCATGGTGGCTGCGATCTGTGTCCTGCTGATCGCTTCTGCCAATGTGGGTGGTCTGATGCTCGCCAAGGCAGCCTCGAGGGAAAACGAGCTGGCTGTCCGTTTCAGCCTCGGGGCGGGTCGTGGAAGGCAGGTGCTTCAGCTCCTTGCGGAGTACCTACCTCTGGCAGTCTTGGCGGGAGTCCTTGGGTTGGGTTTGGCCTGGTGGGCTCTCGACGGATTGAAGTTCTTGGTGCCCCGAGCCCCTTCAGGCAGTACCGACTACGGAATCCATATCGGGATTGTGGTTCTGGTGTCTCTTCTGTCTCTGGGTCTGGCCGTGCTTCTCGGGGTCCTTCCGGTGGTGGCCTCTTCACGTCTTCGGCTCGCCGAGTCGCTCAACCAGGGCCGGGGCAGCCTATTCGCCAGCCCACGTCGAGCCCGGGTCTATCGAGCTCTCATTATCGTACAGCTCGCGTTGACCCTGATTCTGGCCAACGGAGCCGCTCTGATGCTGGTCAGCTATTCAAAGCTGCAGCGAACCAACCATGGCTTCGATCCTGCGGGGGTCACGGCTGTTCCTCTGCATCTGGCTGGGCCGAACTACGACAATGCCCAAAAGGTCCTCGCCCTCCTCCGCGAAATCGGCCCTCGGATCAGTCTGCTGCCAGGCGTGGAGGTGGCCGGTACGACAAGCAAGATGCCTCTAAATGGTGGTACCAACGGGGAAGTCGCCATCGAGGGTCGCGAAGATGATTGGGAAGACAAGCGCGGGCCGCTCGCAGAACAGTCCTTCGTGACTCCCGGTTACTTTCGTGCCATGTCCATCGACTTGGTTCGTGGCAGGCTCTTGGAAGAGCGGGACCTCGGGTCGGAGATGGCGGTGGCGGTCGTGAACAGGACGTTCGCCGATCTCGCCTGGCCCGAAGCCGATCCCATCGGCAAGCGCTTCGCCATCGGTGATGACCTACAGTGGATCACGGTTGTCGGGGTCGTGGGTGACGTCCGGCAGTGGGGTGCGGAGCGCCCGGTCATTCCAGAGTACTATCTGCCGTTCGGTCCGCACCCCGCTTACTGGGCGGGGTGGCGATTCTGGGCTGAGAGACAATTTCTCATCGTCCGATCCGACGTCGCCCTGGACGGGCTTCGAGAAGTACTGCGAAATGAGATTCGTGATCTGGCGCCAGAGCAGTCGGTATCTGAGATCCAAACTCTGGACCAGGTGATCGCCTCGGCGACGATGCGGCGGCGATTCAACACCCTGCTGATCTCGATCTTCAGCCTGGTCGGAATCGTTCTGGTTGCGATGGGGGTCTTCGGGATGATGTCTACGTTCGTGGCTCAGCGGCGTCACGAGATCGGGGTCCGCATGGCCCTGGGTGCCGACCAACCTCGCGTGCTACGTCTGGTCTTCGGGTATTCGGTACGCCTCCTGGCCGTCGGTGTCGCGGTGGGGCTCGCAGTGATTCTGGTCTCTGGCCGGCTGATCGAGAGTCTGCTCTACGCTGTGAATCCGGCCGATCCGATTCTACTGCTGGGTGGAACGGCCCTGGTCCTGCTGATCGGCTTGTTGGGAGCTTTCATGCCGGCACTGCGTGCGACCCGGGTCGACCCGGTCGCGGCGCTGCGCAGTGAGAATTGAGCCAAGCCGGTTCCCCGGCCTGGCTTCCTGGATCTGAAGGCTTGTCGAAAGGTCTAGAGGCTGCGCTTCTTTCCCCGCATACCCCGACGGCTGCCCTTGGGCCGGCCGGCCTTGCCCTTGGCCCCGCCGCCCCCGCCGCCGTAGCCGCCGCCACTATAGCCGCCACCGCCACCACCGTGCGAGGGGCCCGAGCTGTAGGGCGCCGATCCGGGGGATCGTCTCGGGCGATCTTCTGCCTCGTTGATGCGGAGCTTGCGGCCACCCAGTTCGTGCTGATCGAACCGGGATACCGCCTCCTGCGCCGCGGTGCTATCGGAGAATTCCACGAATGCGAAGCCCCGCGGCCGCCCAGTCATCCGGTCGGACGGGACGTGCACGTTCTTTACATCGCCGACTTCCGAGAAGAGGCTCTCGAGCTCCGATTCCGTAGTTTCATAGTTCAGGTTACCGACGAAAATTGTGTTGCTGATGACCGTACTCCTTTCCCGAGTTGCACTCACTAGCGGCGACGCGGTCGGGGACCGAGTGGCTCGATGATGAAGATCTTCGAATAGACCGTTCTGGACTCCCTTCGGCCGTACAAATCGCGGGCCGAGACTCCTGGTTCGACTTGAACCCTCCAACTTCAGGTGGCACTAGGGGAACGAGCGGAGACTCGACGCGGAAGAGGTACCGCCTCTGGGTGGTAACCAGCGAATCACCCGGTGCAACCATGCTAGCGGCTCAAAGTTAGCACAAGAGGCGCTCGGCATTCGAGCCTGAGAAGCGAGCGTGCTACCATCCGGCTGCGGATAGCCTCTTCGCTACCTACCCTGTGGCAGGCCCGATCGACACGGGCATCAAAGTCCCTCCAAAGGAGAAATCAAACGTGATTGAAGATGGCAGCAAGGTATCTATCGAGTACACCCTGACCCTGGATGATGGCTCGACAGCCGACACGAACGTCGGCGGCGAGCCGCTGGTCTACAACCAGGGCCAGCAAGAGATTCTCCCGGCTCTGGAGGAGGCGCTCGTCGGCTTGGCGGCAGGTGACACCAAGAAGGTCATGTTGACTGCGGAAGAGGGCTACGGACTGGTCGACCCGGACGGGTTCCAGGATGTGGAGCCCGACATCGTTCCGGAGGATGCCCGAACCGTGGGCACCATGCTCGTGGCCAGCGATCCGGAAGGCAATCAGCAGCCGATTCGAGTGCACGAGGTGGCTGACGACAAGATCGTCCTCGACTTCAATCATCCCCTGGCGGGAGAGGCTCTCACCTTCGACATCAAGATCCTGGAGATCGAATAGCTCCCGGCTGTTCTATTCCAGGACCAGGGCCATGTCGCGAAAGTTGATGACGTAGGCCCTGAACTTGTGCAGAACGTCCAGCCCGACGTTACAGAACAGGTAATTGTTCTCGGGCCCCCGTATCGGGCTCGTGTAGATGTCGACCTCCCGCAGGTTGGCGCCAGCGGCCGCCATGGTCATGGAGAGCCTTGGTACCTGGAGAGCGGGTAGCTCCTGAAAGCCTCCGACGCCTCCGGTGGTCACCGTGACTCTTCTGCCGAGCGACTCCAGGCGGTCGCGATACCGCCGATAGAAGGGCTCGTAGAAGACCGTCTTGTCGGCTCCGGTGTCGAGGCGACAGACCAGATCGTCGCGCCCGTAGCGGACCTGCACCAGCGGATCCAGATCGTCGAGAGCCAGATTGCCCAGCTTGCGCACCGGCGGGCGAGAAGAGATCTCCAAGACGTTGTCGCGGCGGAAGCGAACCTCGCCCATGGCCTCGACGACGGGGAAGCCCACCAACCCCGGGATCGTGTGACCACCTGGGAACGTCAGCAGCTCGTCTGGAAAGACGAGGAAGACGACGTTGGTGTAGTCGATCTTCCCGATCGACATCTTCTCGGCAAGAGCGACATCCGCCAAGACCTTGCGGCTCGTAGAGGTCGCGACTTCGACCCCTGCGGGTCGGATGGTCAGACCCAGGGCCTTGGCTTCGGAAGCCATGATGACGGAGAAATTGGCACCGGTGTCGAGGGAGAACCGGCGCTTTGCATTACCGATCTTGAGAGGCACCCGACGGGTCGCTCCCAGAGCGAGGCGACTCGATCGTCGGATCTCGGCTGTCTGGGGAGGGACATCCGAGAGGGCCTCGAGAAGAGGTAGGGTGCCGCGAATCTCCTCCTCGACGGCAGGGTCCTCGTTTCGGGCTGGCGAGGCCAGAAGGGACCGAGCCGCTTCCAGAGACTCCTTGTACCGATGCAGTCGCAGGTTCGCCGTCACCAGCAGGTGCTGCAGCCTGAGCTTGGTCAGTGGAGGCAAGTCACCCTCCCCGAGTACGGCCTCGGCGATGCGAATCGATTCGGCGGGCTGGTTGAACGCCAAAGCGACAGCCGCAGCGAAGAAACGATGCTCGGGCGAACGGGGCCCTCCCTCGGGCAGTTTCGCGAGTCGATCGCGCAGAGTGAAAAAGTCTCGGCCCTCGTAGAGAGTCACAAGGTCGACCTGCTCGGGCGGGTCTTCGACTTCTTGGTCCGCCGCCAGGACCGGATCTGTCAGGCCGAAGACGCTCCAGACAACCAAGCCGAGCCAATGGAACGTGACTGTCGAAAGACTGTGATTTTGGTGCATCTCGTCGATATTCCTATCAGCTTCTCTTTCGAGCCTCTGAGCAGTGCCTATTCTGTCATCGGCCTCTCGACCTCCGCGGGGAGGTTCGCAGAAGTCTTCACAGCCGTTACGGCGTGGTTGTGAGACCATTAGGATCGCAAGGTTGCAAGGGCGCGAGGCCGGAGACCGAGAAGCCATGACTGAAGTCAAGATCTGTGATGTATCGCTGCGCGACGGGATGCAGATCCTGAACCGTCACGCCGTGATTCCTCTGGAGGCACGCCTGCAACTGGCCGAGGCACTGGTCAGGAGTGGGGTACCGTATATCGAGGTGGGCTCCTTCGTGAATCCGCGGGTGGTTCCAGCGATGCAGGACACCTCGGAAGTGTTACGCCGCCTTCCCCCGTACGACGGACAGGTTGCCGCGCTCGCCCCGACTTACGAATACTACGAGTTGCTCCGTGAGGCGGAGAGGGTCAATACCGTGGCCCTCTTCGTTTCGGCTTCCGAGGAGTACGCGCAGAAGAACACCCACATGAGTGTCGCTCAGTCCCTGGATGCGGCGGCGAAGGTCGCAAAGGCGGCCCAGGACGACGGGTACCGGCTGCGCGGCTATCTTTCGTACGCCTTTCGGGATCGCAGTCAGTGGAATGGCCTGATGCCGGCCGATCAGGTGAGCGAGATCAGTCAGCGATTGATCGAGATGGGGTGCGAGATGGTGGCTCTCTCGGTTACGGACGGTATGGCGACGCCCAATGACATCGAGCGAGTTGTGGGTCACGTTGCCGATCAGCTGGGCCTCGATCACATCGGTGTCCACCTCCACGACCGACGTGGCCTCGGAGTGACCAATGCCTTCGTGGCCTACAAGGCCGGTGTGCGCATCTTCGACGCTTCGATCGGCGGAATCGGGGGAGCCATCACGGTCCGGCACTCCATCGGCAACGTGGCGACAGAAGAGCTGGTCGCCATGTTCGATAGTATCGGGGTCAGCACCGGTGTCGACGTAAGCCCGCTGATCGAGGCCGGTCTCCGCGTTTCGCAGATGGCCGACTTCGTGGGCGATCCTCCGCCACCCAGCAAGATCATTCTCGACGAGATCGCCAAACGTCGAGCCGAGGTAGAGGAGACCGAAGGCATCGAGGCCGAGCTGTCTCTGATGGACCTCGTCGGCTCGTTGATCGAGATCATCGGGCGGCGCCCGCACACGCTCACCGTAGAGAATGTGAGCCACACCCTGGTCGATGCCGGGAAGCAGGTGAGCCTCTTCCTGCACGCGCCCACCAATCGGGCTGCGGTCATCTTCAGCCTGATCATGATGCTGCTCGTGTCGGGCGTCGGGGCACTTTTCGTCAGGGTGTTGCCGAGCCCGTGGGCGGCGAGGAGCGAGGTCATCGCCATCACCCTGTTCAGTCTGGGCATGGTGCTGCTGATCGGTCTCGGGCTGACTCTGGTGCAGGTGGCCGGTGGCTTGAAGCTGCCACGATCCCTGACCCAGGATGAACGGACAATCGTGAGACAGGCCTTGAGTGAGCTGGCCGAGGACCTGAAAGCCAGGTCTACCTACCCGAGAAGTTACGAGGTGTGATTCCCATGGTCGAAGAGGAACTGCATTCAACTGCCCAGCCCTCCTCCGAGGAACCGGAGCTCAAGTTCCACGAGCACGCCCGCGACTTCGCGGTCCAGCAGATTCGGGACTATGGAGGGCGACTGATTCGTGAGTCGGTGGAGACCGCCAGGTCCCGCAGGCATGCCTTGGTCCTCCAGAAGGATGTCCAGTACGCGGCTCACCGGCTCCAGACCGAGTTTCGAAATCGTAAGAACGTCCTGTTCCAATTCCTGGGCGCCGGCCTTCTGGGCGTCTTTCTGCAGGGCTTCACTGCCGAGATGCTGTCGCCGGATCCGGGAACGTGGACGGTTGTGGTCTACGTGGTCATCGGTTTTCTGGGAATCTTCGGCGTCTTCTGGTCCCTGATCCGATAGCGCTGGCCATGCTCGCTCATCAGCGTGGAGAGTGAGAACCGAAGGATGGACTCCAGCCGGGTAGTCCCTCCACGATCGTCGAAGCGATCTCGACGGTTCAACCCACTTGCGTTCGTGGGTCCTGGTCTGCTCGTGGCGGCAACTGGAGTCGGAGCGGGAGATCTGGCGACAGCCAGCATTGTCGGTAGCCGGCTCGGTCTGGGTGTGCTGTGGGCCGTGCTCGTGGGGGCGGCTCTCAAGTACGTCCTGAACGAGGGTCTGGCCCGCTGGCAGCTGGCGACCGGGACGACCCTGCTCGAGGGGGTGGTGCGGTATCTGGGCCGACCGGTGTCCTACTTTTTCCTGGCTTATCTGCTCTTCTGGAGCTTCGCGGTAGGGCGTGCCCTGGTGAGCGCCTGCGGCGTGAC
>JARFQS010000163.1 GCA_029287645.1 Thermoanaerobaculia bacterium
CAGATTCACATGAAGGGTCTGCTTGTCGACTATCAGATGGATGACTGGGAGGGCTTCTGGAGACGCTCCAGCACTGTGCGAACGGACAGCGGGTGTGAGGTGATCTTCGTGGAGGACCTGGAAGTCCTCGAGCGGGGAACCCCGGGGTGGTACACGGCCTACAGTCTCGGCAAAGGACTGATCGTGGTGCTGCCCATCCTGTACCTCGTGGTCTTCTGGTTGGAGTCGGGTAGCTCCAGCAGCCAGCTCGGCAAGCTCTAGACGGCCGTTTCGAGACCCGGGCCCTGAAGGGCAATCGAGCTACTGCCAGATCAGCAGGAACAGGAGGGTGAACAGGACGCTGAGGGCCAGCTGCCTGTAGCCGATTCTCGAAGGTTTCCAGCCGGTCGCGGGCCGGGTGAAGCAACACAGGGCTTCGAACCACTGCGGCAGAAACGCCACGAAGAGCCACCGCGAAGTAATTCCTGTGACTCCCAGAATCCCGACTGTCAGGAGATTCAAACTGCAGATGGTGATGGCAGGCAGAGCCATTCTCAGCAGCTGTCGCGGTTCGGGGCTGACAGACAGTTGGCGTTGTTGAAGCCGAACGAAGACGCAGATCACCGAGGCAACCGCTTGTGCCCATGCCAGGGCCCAAAGAAGCCAGCCGAAAGCGTCGGGTTCACCGACACCTATCCAGAAACCTGCGGTAGCAGCCAGAGCCAGTACTGCAGTGGCCAAGAGCGATACCAGGATCTTGCCTCGCTCCTCGCGTCGGGTGACGAGGTACAGGTGCCAGAAGAAGACGAGCAATCCAGGAATCGCGAGACCCAGAACATAGGTGTAGCCTCGGAGGTGTAGACCCAGCATCATCACAACGGCGAGCGAGGAGTAGAGCCCTGCCCAGATCAGCGCAGGTGTCAGATTCTCTTCAGAGCGCCGACCACTCAGCGCTTTGACTGCGACAGTGACAGGCTGGCGGAGGAGAAAGCCGCAGAGAGTCGCCACGATCAGGTACAGGTGTGCGGTATGCCATCTCCCTCCGGCAACCACGCCGATGAGGAGCGGGCTGAGCACGAAGACCCAGGACCCGTGGTCGCTGGGCAAGGCGATGCCTCGGCGCCAGAATCGCGCCTTTCCTTTGTTGCGGATCACGGGATCAGAGCTTGCCAATCTACGGGTTCGGGACTCGAAAGAACCTCGGGAGGCAATTCGTTCAGGACGGCGACATCGGTGTGACCGCGCTCGCCTCGATTGTCCGAGAGGAGGATCCTGCCGTAGCGTTGCCAGTTGTGCCAGGGTGAGGAGAGCTGGGGTTCAGCATCCTTTGAGTCGGAATAGTAGTCCCACTGTTCGATCAGGCCTGAGTCATCTGCCACGTAGACTTTGTACTTGTTCTGGGGCGTGCGACCCACGGCCTCGAAGGTGAGCTGCAGGATCTCGGCTGAGCGACCGTCCTGCATCGTTCCCTTCCCCAGGTATTTCAGAGTTACTCCTGAGTCCTTGAGCTTGTAGGGCATGAACATCCAGTAGCTGTCGTTGATCCATACGCTTTCACCGTATTCGAGCATCTCCGCCAGCTCGGCTGAGTCGGTGACTGGAGCTCCGTCCTTCCAGGCGCGACCTTGTTTGTCATGAAGATTCATGAGGATCAGATACGGACGCTCGGTCTCACGGTCGACCCCTTCGATCCGGATATCGCCGGACTGCTTGTCCCAGACATGTCGGCGGCGACCGAAGAAGCTCCAAGTGAGAAAGCGGGTCTCATCCCAGGCCTCACGGCCCCCGAGCCCGAGCATGACGCGATCGGCGATCTCAAGGGCCCGTGGGTCGGAGCCCTCCAGGTCGAATCCTTCCGCAGGCGGGTTCGCTTCGGCGGCCTCGAGGGCGGCTCCGGTCGTAGCGAGCAGTGCGAATAGAAACAGGGCTGTCGGAATCGTCGATCGAGTGGCCATGTGGACCTCCTTCGGTGGACAGATTGGAACTCTACGATACGCGGCGCGATTCCGTGAAACCCGAGGCGCCCTCAGTAGGGCACGTCGACGGCTTCGCAGAGGAATCGGACCAGGGAGCCACCCGATCTGCAGAGTGTCGAGAAATGCTCCAGGAAATCGCGGCTCCCGACGGTCCTAGCACCCAGATTGGCGACGGCGATGAAGTCCTTGCGCTTGAGATCTTCGATCAACGCGTGGTCTGGGTCGTAGCCCTTGGGGGCTCGCTTCAGAGAATCCCCGGCGAGCGAAAACGTCTCCGAGAAGCGCTTCGATCCGGAGATCTGCTTCCAGCGTCGGGGCTGCTCATCGATCGCGGCGCGGATGCCTGCCAGGGCCGCACCATCCGGGTGCCAGATGCCGACGCCTGCGAAACAGCCACCGGGCTCGAGGTGGAGGTAGAAGCCCGGCGCGTGGACGTCCTTGCCCAGCTTGTGCCGGAACTGGATTCCCACATGGGTCTTGTAGGGAGTCTTGTCTTTGGAGAATCGAGTATCCCTGTAGATTCGAAACATGGAGCCACCGGAAGGTCGGGGGTCGGCGAGGAAGTGAGGACTGATCTTGCGCAGCACCGGACCGAAATCACTGATGAACCGTTGTGCTGGCTCTCTTACCTCGTCTTCGTAGCGCTGCTTGTTGGCCTGAAACCACTCGCGCTGATTGTTCTCGGTCAGATCCTGCAGGAAGCGGAAGAACGCTTGGTCGAAGTAGGGCGATTTGGAGGGCATACCTGGTCTCCTCATGGGTCCAGCGAATGAACGGATGGGACGCGTTATCGTCTCATACGGAAACCGCGAGATTCGGGTTCTGTATCGCTTCGAGCGTCAGAGGGACAAAGCGCTTCTGGCGGTGTAGACTACGGCCGAGCCGCGGGTTCACGACGCCTTCTAGCGTACAGGGTTCCGAGCTCGCAGGAAGTCCGTTCCCCACACAAGCTGAAAACGGGAGGTCAACGATGCGTAAGACAATTCTTCTGGGTGCGGTTGTCGCCCTTCTCGCTCTTCCGGTGGTTGCCGAAGACCTGACGCTCGACCAGGTCTTGGAGAACCACTATGAAGCGCTCGGTGGCCTCGATGCCATCAAGGGTATGGAAACAGCGACGTTCGTCGGCCGGATGGCCATGGGCCCCGGTGGCGAGGCGCCGTTCAAGATGTACTTCAAGCGCCCGATGAAGGCCCGCATGGAGTTCACCATGCAGGGCATGACCGGAATCCAGGCTTTCGACGGCGAGACCGCCTGGATGATCATGCCGTTCATGGGTAAGTCCGACCCCGAGGTGATGGCCGACGATCAGGCGAAGAACATGCAGGAGCAGGCTGACATCGACGGCCCGTTGGTGGACTGGCAGGAGAAGGGCCATACGGTCGAGCTCATCGGGATGGAAGACGTCGATGGAACCGATGCCTACAAGATCAAGGTGGATATGGCCAACGGCGACGTGCGGCACCACTACCTGGACAGTGAGTACTTCATCACCATCAAGCAGGAAGGCAAGACCACGATGCAGGGCAACGAGGTCGAGTTCGAGACCATCCTCAGCGACTACAAAGAGGTCGGTGGCCTGATGTTCCCTCACTCCATCGAGAGCAAGCCGAAGGGCGCTCCCGCCGGACAGGTGATCACGATCGACGAGATCGAGGTCGGTGTCGAAGTCTCCGACGATCTCTTTGCCATGCCTGCACCTGCCCCCGAGGCAGCTGAATAATCCGGGAGGGAAATCATGAAGAGCAAGCTCTCGAGATCAGGCATCCTGGTGGTTGCCCTGCTGGGACTGGGTCTGCCAGCTACGGCGCAAGTCGAGATCGACTCCAGCACCTTCGGAGGTCTGCATGCCCGCTCCATCGGTCCGGCCATCATGAGCGGCAGAATCGCCGCGATCGACGCCGTGCCGGGAGATCCCCTGACCATCTACGCCGGTGCCGCGAGCGGCGGGGTGTGGAAATCCAAGGACGGAGGCCTCACCTGGACACCGATCTTCGATGACTACATCCAGTCGATCGGAGCCATTCGCGTGGACCCTCGAGACCCCAACACCGTTTGGGTCGGTACCGGGGAATCGTGGGTTCGGAACAGCGTCTCGGTGGGCGCTGGCGTCTACAAGACCACGGATGGCGGCGATACCTGGAATTTTGTCGGATTGAAGGACTCGGAGCGCATCGCCCGAATCGTCATCGACTCCAAGAACACGGACACGGTCTTCGTCTGCGCCACCGGGCAGTTGTGGAGCGCCAACGAAGAGCGGGGAGTGTACAAGACCACCGATGGGGGCGAGAACTGGGAGCAGGTTCTCGGGGTAGACGAGAACACCGGGTGCTCGGATATCGCGATCGATCCCCAGAGTCCCAACATCCTCTACGCGGGGATGTGGCAGTTCCGTCGGTACCCTGATTTCTTCGAGTCGGGTGGTCCCGGAAGTGGGCTCTACAAGTCCACCGACGGTGGCGAGACCTGGCGAGAGGTGACGGCCGGCTTGCCCGAGGGCGAGAAGGGACGCATTGCCGTCGCTGTCGCTCCGAGCCGTCCGAGTCGCGTGTATGCCGTTGTCGAAGCGGAGGAGACGGCGCTCTACAAGTCGGACGATCTCGGTGAGAGCTGGGAGGAGATGAACAACTCGCTGGCGGTCAAGATGCGACCCTTCTATTTCGCCTATGTCGTGGTCGACCCCGAGGACTACGAACGGGTTTACAAGCCCGGCCTCTATCTTGCGGTTTCGACGGATTCGGGCAAGTCCTTCACCTCGATCCTGAGCGGCGGCTTCAGCATGGTCGTCCACAGTGACCATCACGCGCTGTGGATCAACCCCGACAATCCCTACGAGCTGATTTTGGGTACCGACGGCGGCGTCTACATGTCCTACGATCGCGCCTCCCACTTCCGCCTCATCAAAGCTCTGCCGATCTCGCAGTTCTACGAGGTCAGTGCAGACATGGAATGGCCCTACAACGTGTACGGAGGGTTGCAGGACAACGGCTCCTGGATGGGCCCCTCGCGGTCGGCCGGCGGTATCGAGAACAAGGACTGGACACTAGTGGGTCAGGGAGACGGTTTCCACACCTACCGGGATCCGGAGGAAACGGACATCGTCTATGCCGAGTTCCAGGGCGGCATGCTCACCAGATACCACCTGTCGACAGGTGAGTCGAAGGAGATCCGGCCGCTGCCGGGCGAAGGCGAGGAGGACTACCGTTTCAACTGGAACACGCCTCTCCACCTGTCGCCGAGCACTCCCGGCACCCTGAACTACGGAGCTCAGTACCTGGTTCGGTCACCCGACCGCGGAGAGTCCTGGGAGAAGATCTCTCCG
>JARFQS010000266.1 GCA_029287645.1 Thermoanaerobaculia bacterium
GAGATTAGGTCGTTGGTCTCGTGGGCTCGGAGATGTGTATAAGAGACAGGCGACCGCAGGCAGGAGCTCAAGAAAATGGGTGTCCCCTGGTACAAACGAATTCTCATTCGGCTCTGATCCAGCTCGAGAGAACCACTACCAAGGAGGCCGACATTGCCAGTTGGATTTCAAGAGATCATTCTGATTGTGGTGATCGGTGTCTTCTTCGCCGCCATTATCGCCATCGGCAGTCGGATCAAGCGAGGCTGATGATTGCAGACCCGTAGCCCATGATTGCCTTTGCAACGCTCTTCCTCGGCCTGGTGCTGGGTCCGAAGCAGGTCGACCTTGTTGTCGAGGGAGACCCCAGCGCAGTCATCCTGCAGCTGGATGAAGTCGAGGTCGGCCGGAAGATCGAGGAACCCTGGTCTTTCGAGATCGATCTCGGGCCTCAGCTCGAGCCCCACAAGCTCGAGGCGCTGATGGTGAATGACCGGGGTGAGGTCGTAGAGCGAGCCATTCAGTGGGTGAATCTCCCCCGGTCCAGGGCGGAGGTCGCATTCGTGTTGGAGGGCGAAGATCCCAAGCGCCCCGACACAGCGCACCTGCTCTGGCAGCACATAGAGTTCGACCTGGCTGAGTCGATCCAGCTCCGTTTCGATGGGCGGGACGTGGCGTACGACGGCCTGGGTACGATCCGACTTCCGGCCTACGATCCTGCAGAGCTCCACGTCCTGGAGGCCGACCTCACCTTTCCCGACGGTGCGCACTATCTGGCGGAGTTGGCCTTCGGATCCCGCCTTGGATTCGGTGCAGAAACCGACCTGACCGGCCTCGTACTGGAGATGATCGGTACTCGGCAGCCGTCGATCCAGGACCTCGAAGGCTGGTTCCAGAAGGACGGACAGCCGATGGAGGTGGTCGGAATCGAGCGATCTCCCGCCCGGATGGTGATCGTCGTCGACGAGACCGCGAAAGACTCCCTGCGGGAGCTCGCTACCGTCACCGGAGGTGCAACGGCTGGCAGGACAGGACTTCGCAAGGGAGAAGAGGTTCTCTTCCTGTTTCCTCATGCAAGAAAGACAGCGACTGCGGATGACGGTTCGAAGCTGTTCACCCTCTCCCAGCCGTTCAACGCATCACACGGCGATCTGGCCTGGCTGCTCACCCGCGTCAGCGTCCCGGAGACGACGAAGAACAGGAGGGTGACGGACGCTCTGGCTGTAGCCGGCATCGAGGCCGCCTCGGGAGGCCGACCGAGAGCGGTCATCCTCGTGCTGGGTCATGAAGCCACCGACAGGAGCGCCTACCAGGTAGCCGAAGTGCGTCAGTTTCTGCAAGACCTGAGAGTTCCATTGTTCATATGGTGGACCGGTCGACCCTCCGCGGTGACTGTTTCCGAGGGCCGGCGACCCGTTCGGGTCGACACCGACTGGGGAAAGGCGACCGACATCTCCTCCTTCACTCGCATCGAGCAAGCCGTCGCCGAGCTGCGCGACAACCTCGACCGACAGAGCACCGTGTGGATCCAGGGGAGTCATCTGCCGCATCGGATAGCCCTCACCTCCAAGGCGACGAAGGCGGGCTTCGCGGGCCAGGAGTGAGAGCTCGACCTCACGCTCAGCGATCTCGATTGGAGGACTGGCCCATTGACCGGACAAGGTGAATCGACCGCCGAGCAGATCCGGCAAGACAGCCTCGAGGCCGAGGCCCGAATCCGGGAACACATCCGGCAAACACCGTTGGATCCGTCTCCGTGGCTGAGCCGAGAGGGAAGCTGCGAGGTGTATCTCAAGCTGGAGAACCTCCAGATCACCGGCTCTTTCAAACTGCGCGGCGCCTCGAACCGACTTCTCACCTTGAGCCCGGACGAGGTCCGAGCCGGTATCGTGACCGCCTCGACCGGAAATCACGGCTCTGCCGTCGCGTATCTCTTACGAGCCCTCGGATGGCCTGGCACAGTGTACGTACCCCGCACGATCTCCGCGGCGAAGCTCGGAGCGCTCGAACGGCTCGATGCAACGATCGAGATCTACGGTGAGGACGGCGTCGAAGCCGAGAACCGGGCGAGAGAAGTGGCTGAGGAAGACGGTCAGTTCTACGTATCACCGTACAACGATCGCCAGATCGTGGTCGGTCAGGGCACCGTCGGCCTCGAGATCGAGCGTCAGCTGGAGGGGGTCGATGCAGTGATCGTTCCCGTCGGAGGCGGTGGTCTGATCTCCGGTGTCGCAGCCGTGCTCAAGGCCGCCAATCCGGAAATCGAGATCATCGGTTGTCAGCCAGAGAACTCCGCTGTCATGTATCACTCGCTCCAAGCCGGAGAGCTGCTCGAGTTGGAGTCCGATCCGACCCTGGCAGATGGTGCCGCAGGCGGCATCGAGCGGGCAGCGATCACCTTTCCGATCTGCCAGCAATATGTCGACGATTTCGTCCTGGTCAGCGAAGAGGAGATCCGTCAGGGCATCTGCCATGTTCTCGAGAAACATCATCTGCTGATCGAGGGAGCGGCCGCACTTTCAGTGGCTGGCTTTCTGCAGAATCCCGGGCGGTTCCGCGACAAGCGAGCGGTTCTCTTGATCAGCGGAGCGAAGATCAGCCTCGAGGCCCTCCGCTCCGTTCTTGGTTGAGGGCCGAGTCGCACCCCGCTTGCACCGAGATCCGCACAATAGTAACCTCGGCGGCTCTGTAGGCTCGAGGTACCGTGAATTCAAAGAGGCACCTGGGGTCACCCTCTCCCGGAAGGCTACGATCAGGTCGAAAGGAATCGTCAGTTGAGACTCCTGGAA
>JARFQS010000307.1 GCA_029287645.1 Thermoanaerobaculia bacterium
CGATTTGGTGCGAAAGGGGGGACTCGAACCCCCACCCCTTTACGGGACTAGATCCTAAGTCTAGCGCGTCTACCAATTCCGCCACTTTCGCACCGAGCTCTTCCGGACTGGCTTTGATGATGCACCACGGAGAGATGGAAAAGATTGGTGAGCCGCCAGGGACTCGAACCCCGAACCCGCAGATTAAGAGTCTGCTGCTCTGCCAGTTGAGCTAGCGGCCCACGGACCGGGGATTATACACGCTCTTCGTAAAAGTGGGAGAGGGACTTCTCCGAGCTCATCCACCTATAGCAGTTGCTTGATCTCAGCGGTGCCGATCGAGCTCGAGGCGGTGACGATCAAGGCGCTCGAGCCGCGCTGCAGGGCGGGAATCGACACCGACAATCCGAGCTCTCCTGCGGCGTTGGTCTCTCCCTGCGCCAGCGTCGCTGGTTCGACGACAGTCGAGATCATCTTGACCGAGATGCGAGTTCCCGGAACAGCCTCTCCACTGAGGCTGCCCTTGGTGCGGAAACGCAGCGCCACGGTCTCACCGAGTGCGAATTCGTGATCGGCGTCCATCATCAGGATCAGCGCTTCCTGCTCGGACTCCGAATTGAGGTAGTCCATGATGATCTGGTCGAGTGTCGGACTCTCCTCTTCCGCGGTTGCGACCTGGCGGGTCGGCTCCGGGATGGCAAGGTGCTCGATCTCCACTTCGGGACTCGCCGTCGGCTGCTCCAACCGCTCCTCGGCGCTCATCGCAGACTCGGCCAGCTTGGCACCCGGGATCTGCCCGTCGTACTTGCCGCTCTTGATCTCGGCGATGGTCAGCCGGTGCTGTTGGTCCATCAGCTCGACGATCCGTTTCTTGCCCTCGCCGGCATCGAGGGCGCTCTTGTAGCTCGTTCTCTTCTTCGCCAGCACCTGACCACCCACGTACACCAGACTTTCGATGAAAGCGCTGGCGAGCCCCTTGTCTTCGGTCTGTACGTGAAAGACCGCGTCGGCGTGGGGGACGTCTGTGTTGTATCCCGTGATCATCCGAGTGGCCGTAGATGAGAGAGCTTCGAGAATCGAGATTCTAAAGATTCCGACGGCTTGAGAGCAACCTAACTTCGACAGGTAGCTCGGAGGCGTTTGTTGCTAGCCTTCGAGGCACGTGTAACAATAGCCGACCGAGGCGAATCCTGGCGGAGCGACTCGCTTCATTCCGCCACCCCAAAAGCAACTGGAGGACGACTATGGCTCAGCCTGACGCTGAAGGAACCACCACCGACCGGACACTCGTCGACTACGAAGTGCGAGATGGCGTCGCATACCTGACACTCACCGATCCGCCGGCCAACACCTACACCCACGAGATGATGCGCCAGTTGGACAACGCCATTCTCGAGGCCCGCTTCGACGCGGACGTTCACGTGCTGGTTCTCACCGGCCTCGGCGAGAAGTTCTTCTGCGCCGGAGCCAACATCAACATGTTGAAGCAGTCCGACCCCTACTTCAAGTACAACTTCTGCCTACACGCCAACGAGACCCTGAACCGGTTGGAGCACACCCCCAAGCTGGTCGTGGCTGCGCTCAACGGCCACACGGTGGGTGGTGGTCTCGAGATCGCCATGGCAGCCGACCTCAGAATCGCCAAGAAGGACGGCGGCAAGGTCGGCCTTCCCGAGATCAATCTCGGCGTTCTGCCGGGAACGGGTGGCACCCAGCGGCTGGCTCGCCTGGTGGGAAAGAGCCGGGCGATCGACCTGATGGTCACCGGACGCTTGTTGACCTTCGAGGAAGGGCAGGAGCTGGGGGTGGTGAACGACATCCTGGACGGCGACGACTTCATGGACCAGATCCACGAATTCGCCAAGCGGTTCTGCCCTCCCAACATGGCCTCGAAGGCCGTCGGACGAATCAAGCGGTCCGTTCAATCGGGAGCCGAGGTGCCGTTCGAGAGCGGTCTGGCCATCGAGCGCGAGCTGCAGCAACAGCTGTTCCAGAGCGAGGATGCCCAGGAGGGCTTGAGCGCCTACATCGAGAAGCGCAAGCCGGACTTCAAAGGCGTCTGAGCCGTCACTGCAGAGGTTCAGCATCGCTTCGCACGGCGTCATCGCGGCGCCGTGCGTCTCCGGTGGCATGGGTCTCGAGGCTCTCCTGGAGAAGCTCCCGTCATGACGTCAAAACTGATCGTCCAGAGGCAGGAGCGGGTCGCTACTCTGACCCTCAATCGCCCGCCCTTGAACATCCTCGATCTGGACACCCTGGCCCAGCTACGGCACGAATTGAAGGCTCTGGACGAGGACGAGCAACTGGCAGCGCTCGTTCTTCGTGGTGCAGGCGAGACGGCGTTCTCGGCAGGAGTAGCGGTCGAGGATCACACTCGGGAGCTGGTTCCGACCATGCTGGAGGAGTTCCACGGAGCGGTCCGCTGCCTCCGTCAGATGAAGTCCGTGAGCATCGCCGTCGTCCGAGGCCACTGCCTGGGGGGTGGCATGGAGCTGGCGGCGGGCTGCGACATCGTGCTGGCCAGCGACGACAGCCGCTTCGCGCAGCCGGAGATCGAGTTGGGCTGTATCCCACCGCTGGCGACGGCGCTCTACCCGAATCGCATCGGCCCGGCCAAGGCCTTCGACCTGATGGTGACCGGCAGAACCGCCACTTGTGATGAAGCCGAGCGCATGGGATTCGTGAGCCGTCAGGTGCCCGCGGCGGATGTCGACTCGGAGCTCGATCGACTCGTCGATCAAGTCACCTCGAAGAGCGTCCCCGTCCTCCGCCTGCTCAAACGGGCGATGCAAGCCGGCCGGGACCGATCTTTCGACGAGGCCCTGGGCGAGAGCGAGCGACTCTATCTGGAAGAGCTGATCGAGACGCAAGACATGCAGGAGGGACTGGCCGCCTTCCTCGAAAAGCGGCCACCCGATTGGAGGCACAGGTAAATCCATCCCGACCCCTGGAGGA
>JARFQS010000325.1 GCA_029287645.1 Thermoanaerobaculia bacterium
TCGTGCTCCCATGGGTCCTTCTGACGCTTCTCGGTCTGCTGCTTGCCTCGAGATCGCAGGGCGCCCCAGTCGATCAAGCACTTGAAGATGTCCAGATTTCAGGGCAAACAGGCAGCTCGCTGACCGTAACCGAGCAGGAGCTCCTGCCGGTCTTCCCAGAGGTCGAGGGTGACAATCTGGAGAAGCGGAGCTTCCTGCTCCCTTGGGACTTCGAAGGAGAAGCCAATTTGGTCTTCATCGCCTTTCGCCGGCCGCAGCAGCAGGAAGTGGATACCTGGCTTCCCTTTGTGAAGAGCCTCGCAGAACGCAACGCGGGTCTGCGGTTCTACGAGCTGCCGACCCTTTCGAGCCGGGTCGGGATGGCCCGCTACTTCATCGATAGGGGAATGCGGCGGGGCATTCCGGATCGGAAGGCTCGTGAAGTCACGATTACCCTCTATCTCGACAAGGAGGCGTTTCGACAGGGCCTCGAGATCCCGGATGAGGACTCGATCCACGTGCTCCTGGTGGGCAAGGAAGGGCGCATCCACTGGCGGGCCGAGGGTGCCATGACCGAGGACTCGGCAGTTGGCCTCGAACGGGCCCTGGCCAGGCGCTTGGAGCTCTCTGCCAGGGAAGCCCAGTTCTCACTCGCCAAGATCGAGCTGGTGGATCCCGCAGACATCGACTAGAAGCCAGGTCTCGGCTGCGCGGAGCAACCTTGTGAGCCACGATCGCGTACCTCGTTTGAGGCCATGCGTGTATCGCGTGTTTGCAGGAGGGCTATGAGGAGAGAGCAGGAGTTCCGAGGTCGGTCGGTAGCGGTACGCCGACTGACCGTGTGCTGTCTCCTGATCAGTGCAGTTGCATCCGGTGAGACCTCGATCCAGACCGAGGCTGCGTCTACTGAGCTCGGCCAGGGAATCGCCGAGGCCCTTCTGGGTTGGCTTCCTCCAGGACTGAAGGAGAAGAGCGTTCCTGGTGCCGCCGTAGCGGTCGTCGATAGCCAGGGGCCAATCCGGGAAGAGATCTACGGGTATCAAGAGGGCTCGGAGTCGGATCCGATCACGTGGGACACGATCTTTCTGATCCGGTCCATTTCAAAGAGCGTGACGGCGCTTGGCGTGCTCATGGCGGTGCAGGACGGCTTGGTGGATCTGGACACGGCGATCTCGGAATATCTCCCCGAATTGAGAATTCCCAGCCGGTTCGACGAGCGCCCTGAAACGATCATGACCCTGCGACACTTGTTGTCGCATAGGGCAGGATTCACCCACGATCCGCCGGTGGGCATCGACCTCGTCCAGCCCGGCTATTTCGAGCGATATATCGAGAGGGTGTCGGAGTCGTGGTTGCGCTTCCCAGTCGGCTATCGTCTTCACTACTCGAACTACGGCTACGACTTGGCTGGCTTCATTCTTCAAGTGCGCTCCGGTATGCCGTTCGCGAGGTACCTTCAAGAGAAGGTCCTCGGGCCCCTCGGGATGGCGGACAGCTCTTTCGACCTGGGCAAGGTCGAGTACGAAACAGATCGCGCGATCGGTCATGGCAGCGGCGGCAATGTCGTTCCGATCGCCTTTCCCGAGATCGCAGCTGCAGGCCTCTATTCGAGTATCCGGGACATGTCGAAGTACGTGCAGTTTCATCTGAACGATGGCGTGGTCGACGGGCAGAGGCTGCTGCGCGAGGACCTGATGGAGCAGTATCACTCGATTCAGTTCGCCCGCCCCGACCAGAGAACCGGGTACACCCTCGGGTTGTGGCGTGAGCCGGTCGGCAGCACCTTTTGCCTGTACCACGAAGGCGGGGGGCGTGGCTTCGCGAGCCACATGATCCTCTATCCCGAGCTTGGACTCGGCGTCGTGACGCTGACGAACAAGGAGTATCAGGATCTCACCGGCTTTTCAGGGCGGGCGGTCATGAGGGGGCCGATCCTCAATCGGTACGGTCCGACTCCCGTGGCGGACTCTCGCTCGGAGGACATGCAGAGAATCGATCTTCGGGATCCGCGCCTGCAAGCGATTCTCGGTCGCTATGGAGACTCGCCTGGAGTCGTGATCGGATTCGAGAGCGGTGTACTCGGTCTGCGAGCGGGTGACAGTCAGTTCCATCCGTTGTCGTTCTACGATGATCAAGGGGAGCTGGTGGGTTTCTATGGCTCGACCATGGAGGTCCGCTTCCTGTCGCCCTTGGGGAGTCGGCCAGGTTCGATGATGACCATCAACAGGGCGGTCAGCAACAGCAATTCCCACTATCTCGACTTCAACGACTCACCGACCGATCGAGCTGGGCCGGACAAGAGTGAATGGCGGGCATACGTCGGCGAGTATGAAGTGCTCTGGGAGGATGAGCCGACCTCTACGGCCACCATTGAAGTCCGGAACGGCTATCTGTACTTCAGGGATGGCAAGTGCATCGAGCACGAACCCGGCTTGTTCTTCCTCTACGACGGTGAGGCCCTCGATCTGCGCTCCGCGAGACCGACCTTTGCGAATCAGGAGATTCGCCGCAGACCATAGGACAGGCCAGGCGCACCTTGGATCGGGATCGGCGGATGCCGCACCGCTCCTTGAATTCGTGGATTCGGAGGAGTAGCGTTGGGCATCACACGACGAAGGAAGGAGTCGTCCCGATGCGCTACCCGGACCCGCGCCTGCCGGTGGAGGAGACCACTCTCAGCACCCTGAGAAGGCTGCCGGCACCCAAATCCAAAGCCGCCGCACCGTTCTACGAACGTCCCTGGAAGCTGAGAACAACCGTGCCCTCCGACCCGGCCGAGTGCGGCTGCGTCGATCGCTGCCAGTCGGAGCTGATGCACCTGCTCAACACACTCGAGTCCTACCGGGTCGATCGCTGAGAACCTCCAGGTTGCAGATTGAGTAGTGTTCCAGCCGATGCTCGGTCACGGTCTGGAGGATCAGTGAGGCTTGTCTCGCAGCTAACAGCCATCGCAAGCCAGGCTTGATACGTTCGGCTCCATCTCAGGAGAGGTGGAGCCATGAAGAAACGTGTCGTCTCTAGCTTTCTGTTTGCGAGCTTGCTCGCTCTGCCGATGTTCGGTTCACAGAGCACGTATGACGGTCCGACGTTGCGGGACGACTACGACGGACCCGTCCTTGTCGACAACTCCCAGCTGCGATACCGCGGCGCCGACATGCTGAGTTTCGACACAACGGCGTACTTGAGGAGCGAGGCTCCCAACTTGATGGCACTGCGCCCGGCCATCGATACCTGGGCGGCGATGCATGCCATCCATCCTCGGGTGCTGATTCATGTGTTGCAGGCCTATTGGCCGGCAGCTGCCCCTTCGGGAACCAGACTCGAGAGGGAAACCGTGCATCAGGTTGCCACGGGCCTGGCTGTCGTCTACCTTCGGAATCGTGAAGATCCCCTGGCGGCCTCAAAGGCGGTGATGGCCATCGCCGATGCCTACCATCTGAAAGTCGAGATTCCTGTCGAGCTGGCGAGAAACCGCCAGCTACCGGGCGCGAGTGCGCCTCTTGTCTTCGGTTGGTTCCAACCGCCCTGGACGATCGGCGACACCTGGGCCGGGGGCGGTGCTCACGGTGACACTGGCAGTGGTGTTCGCAACGCTCTCGACTATTGGGGGGCGTGGCGGGATTGGGGTGCGGACCTGAGTCATTGGTGGGTGGCGGCCATCCAAGCCGGGACCGCTCGTGTATGGTCGCAGTGCAGCGTGTCGGTGATTCACGACGATGACTGGGTTTCGACGTACTACCACCTGGAGAACATCCAAGTTGCGGATTATCAGGTGGTGAAGCGCAATGCGGTGCTCTCGAACTATGCCAACGACAAGCCGACGGCGCTCTGCCAGGGGGGCTCGTCTACGGGTCCTCATCTCCACTCGGCTCTTTACCACGACGGCAACCGTGTCGAGATCGACGAGGCCAACGTGGACTTCACGGCCTACTCCCACCATGCCGGCCAGGGCCAGTACGATTTCGACTGCGACACCTCCTGGTACAACCACAGCACAAAGGGCAAGGTCTGCCCCTCATCTGACAATCTGCTGAACAACGCTCCACCCCCGGCCCCCATGCCCTTCTCCGACTCCTTCGAGTCCGGCGACACCTCGGCCTGGTCGAGCACGACGCAGTAGCAATCCGGGATATGTAGGGGAGGGCCTTGCGCCCTCCCGCGGGCGGGGTCAAGCCCCGCCCCAACACCATCCCAGATGAGGTCTCAAGACCCCAAGACCCCAAGACCACCAGGCCGAGCGCCGACGTCTTCGGCCGGAAGACTGTCCTACAATGGCTCTCCCACCAGAAAGGAGAGCCGATGAGCACCCGCGCCCTGAAGACCCAGGTCCACTACAACCTCGGAGCGTTGAAGATGAACCTCGAGGGACTGACCCACGAGGAGAGCCTCGTGCAGCCGCAGCCTGCCGGCAACTGCTTGAACTGGATCGTCGGCCACATCCTGGCCAATCGAGCGGGGATTCTCGGTCTGCTCGGCCGGGGCCCGGTGTGGAACGAGGACGAAACCCAGCCGTATCAGCGGGGCTCCGAGCCACTCACCGATCCAGGGCTCGCCAAGCACCTCGACGAGCTCGTGGCTATGCTGGAGACAGCGCAGGACTCGATTCTTGCCGGCCTTTCCGAGATCTCGGAGGAAGCTCTCCAGGCCGCTGCCCCGAGCGGCAAGGAAGGAGAGACCGTGGAGACCGGTCTTGCAGCCCTGGTCTTCCACGAGGCCTACCACGTGGGAGAGACGGGAATTCTGCGCCGCCTGCTCGGCCACGACGGGGCCATCAAATAGAGCGGGCGGGGGCAAGGCCCACCTCTACATCGGCGGTTGGCCACCTTCGGTTTCGACCAGTTGACCGCCAGATAGGCTGTGGACTCGGTTCGTGACCGTTCCGTCGGGAGCGATGGTCAGGAGAGTCTGCCCCTGGAGATCCCCCAGCCAGAGCTTGCCATCGGGGGCGACAGCCATGGTCGACGGAGCCTCGAGGGCTTCGGAATCGAGAAAGACCTGCGGGTCCCCGCAAGGCTCACCACAATCCAGAACCCAGATCCTCTTCCCCTGAGCGTCGGCGACATAGAGCCTCTGCTGCACGTTTCCGTACTCGAGCGTCAGCGGATAGCCGAGACTCTCGGCCACGAACTGGAGCCTGGGACTGTCCGTGTCGGTCCGGATCTGCCACAGCGTTCCGCTGGCCCCCTGGGCCGCGAACAGGCGCCGATGCGAGGTGTCGAAGTGCATGGCGGTCACGGGCGATCCGCCAGGCAGATCCAACAGCTTCTGTGGCTGGGGCGATTTGTCCGGGAGCTCTGCAGCCCAGAGGCTGATCCCTTCTTCCCCGTCATGCCCCAGGTAGATCCGCTTCCGCTGCACGTCGAACGCGGCAGCATCGAAGCACTCCGAGGAGCTCAGAGGAAAGCGGCCCAGCTCGCGGTAGCCGTAGTTGTCCACCTGGAACTCGTACACTTCGGTTCGGCACCGAGAGGCGCTGCCCTCGGGTATCGTCACCGCCGCGTAGGCCAGGTGGCCAGCCACGTGAAAGCCGATTCCCTGCCCCGGATCGATGTCGACCGGGAGGCACGATAGGAATACGGGTCTCTCGGACTCTGGGCGTAGCGAATAGACTGCCCGCGATCGATCCAGAACCAGGGCGCCTCCATCGGGCCGGGGAACTATCGCGATCGGCCGGATACCGTCCTCGCGCACGACGGTCGTCTCGACTCCGGCGTTGTAGGTGCCGCTCAGGGTGAGGACGGCCTCCATCAGGCGAAAGGTGTTCTCGGTCAGCACCGCGGAGTGGTTCGGGATCAGCTCTGGCGGGACCTGCATGATCCAGTACGGAGTGTCATTGAGGACCCACGGCTTGCGGCGGATGCTGAAACGATGCTCCTCCCCGTTGAAGGAGAGGGCCATCTGCTGGGTCTCGGGATCGTACTCGGCCTGATAGTTGGCGGCTGTGGTACCGACTGGATCACCCGACTCGCCGTTGCCGGCGCCGGTCCTCAGAGGACCAACCGTGACCTCGTGGCTGTGCAGTGCCGGAGTGTGACCCGCGGTGTGCGTGTACAGATACTGCTGCTTGGCGATCGGGCTGCAGTACTCCTGGCCGTACTTGCGGAACTTCTTGTTCATCGCCTTGACGCTCATGCCGACCGGGAAGAAGACCTGGGTGGCCTTGTCGGTCGACGAGGTGAACGAGACGAGGAGGGGTCGCTCGTAGCGGTTTCCGCTCTCGTCGACGCGGTAGGTCTTGAGTCGGTTTCGGGCCAGGATGTCGACCATCTGTTTCGTCTGACTCGCCGATCCGGCCGGGTTGAGCAGCACGACCAGGTCGGCAGGAAAGATCAGCTCCTGCTGCGGCGAGGCCAGCAGAGCGCTCACCGCCGCTTGGGCCAGGGCCCGCTCGAGGATCATCGATCCGAACGAATGGCCGATCAGCACGGACCTCGAGCTCGGATTGGCCCGCATGGTCGTCAAGATTCGATAAATGGCCTCGGTGGCCGAGGCACCAGCGATCCGTTCGGCTGCGCCGCGCCGGTTGTAGAAGGAGGCTTCTCGGATCAAGGGCACGTTGGAGACCCGCCCTCGCCAACCGAGATAGATCCCCATCACCGGGATGTCGATGCCAGGGTACCTCTCCTCGATGTCATCTCTGAGTCGGACCAGGATCTTGCGGTACTGGTAGATGGACCCCTTCTCTGGCCGTTCCTCGCGCATCGAGGCATCGTTGTTCCAACCGTGAACGAAGACCACCAGAGCGACTCCAGATGTGGTGGTGTTGAGTCGTTCGAGATGCTCCAGAGCGCTGTCGAGCTGCGAGGGCGACCAGAGCTCGCCCTGATCGTCGAACTCGATGAAGGCCAGGCTGTATTCGGGGTGCTCCTCGAGGCTCGAGGGCCGATACATCTGGTTGGCCGCACACGAGAGGGTCAGCAGGCCAGCGATCAGGAGAACGGGGTTTCTGCGGATCATTGCCTGCCGAGGAATTCGAGGATCAAATGGTTCACCCTCTCCGGTCGCTCCAGAGGTGCCATATGACCGGCCCCGTAGATGATGTGAAACACCGAGTCGGGCATCGCTGCCGCGACAGTGCGCATCTCGTCGGCCGGACTGATCACGTCGTGCTCGCCACACAGCAGCAGGGCGGGAAGTCCGATGTTCGGCAGCTCGGCGGTCATGTCGGGCCGCTCAGCCATGCCACGGAGCGCAGCGGCGATCGTGGTCGGCCGGGTCGAGGCCATCACCCCCTGCGTGGCGGTGACATACAACGCTTCGGATTCCAGGCTCTGGGGTGCGAAGAGCTTGGGCAGCATCGAGTCCGCAACGGGAAGCGACCCATCGGAGAGCACAGTGTCGGCGAGTGCGAGCCGTCCTTGTGCACCCTCGGGTGTGTCGGAGGCCGCGCGCGTGTCGCAGAGGATCAGGCTCGCCAGCCGGTTTCCATGGAGCTTCCAGAACTGCCAGGCAATGTAGCCACCCATCGAGAGGGCGCAGAGGTGGACGGTCTCGTGAATCCCCAGGGCATCGAGCAGGCCTGCCAGGTCATCAGCGAACTGCTGCATCGTGGTCTTCTGGTCCTGACCCGAGCTCTGGCCGAAACCCCGGAGGTCCGGTGCGATGACCCGATAGCGAGCGGCCAGCGCATCGATCTGCCCGGCCCACATGCTGTGATCGAGTGGAAATCCGTGTACCAGGAGAACCACGGGTCCTGATCCCCTGTCGAGATAGGCGAGCTCGAGATCTCCGACTTTGGCTTTCTGCATGAAACCTCCTCGGGCACTCGAGAAGTGCCTGGCACCTATCCTATCGAGCCGGACCCCTGTCGCGTGACAGAATCCCAACCGGTAACAGTCGCCCAGGAAGGGTCAGGAG
>JARFQS010000336.1 GCA_029287645.1 Thermoanaerobaculia bacterium
GACCGGGCCAGGGGCTCCGTGCGGGTCGCCATCATCGATCTCAAGGCGGTGCTCAATCTAGATGTCGATCCCGTCGTACAAGAGCTCGAGGACCCCCTGCCGGCAATGCCCGAGAAAGACAGGACACTGGCGTTCGCCCTCGACACCCGACCGGAGTTCGACGACCTGGAGCTGCAGTTGGACGCCTACGACAAGCAGAAGAGGATCGTCAAAGCGGATCAATTGCCGCAGATCGACCTCAACGGACTCTATGGTCACACGGTTCGACTTCCGGAAAACTGGAACGACCCCCTGTATGCCGATTGGGCCGTGGCTATCGGTCTGAGGTGGGAGTTCTTCAATGGTGGGAGGGTCAAGGCACAGGTTGCAGGCCTGGAAAGCGAGAAGCAGCAGGTCGCCTGGCAGCTGGAAGCCCTGTTCAACCAGGTGGAACAGGAGGTCGAGGCCGCGATCACCGAATACTCGGCGGCTCTGTCCCAGTGGGAGGCGGCGGAGATCTCGGCTCAGGCCGCACGCGAGGCGAGTCGTGTGGCTCGCGAGAGCTACGAAGAGGGAGTGGCCCTGCAGACCGATTGGCTGACCGCGCAGGAGCGCGAGATCTCGGCCGAGGTGGTGCGGGTGCAGTCGTACTACGGAGCCAGAACCAGCGTCGCCCGGCTCGCCAGAGCGGTCGGCCTGCAGGCGGACGAAGTTTGGCAATTTACTGGACACGATACGGGAGAGCAACCATGAAGCGTTGGCACGGGATGAGGATGTTGGCCCTGTTGCCGCTGTCGGTACTGATCGCCTGTGGCGGAGGTAGTGAAGCGGATTCGTCGGAACCGGAGGTGGTGCCGGCAGAGCGGGTAGCCCATGTGAGGTCTCTCGAGGTACAGCCTGAGGAAGTCACCGATCTGGCGATTCTGAGCGCCGATCTGCTGCCCTTGCGGCGGGCGACCCTGGCGGCGGAAGTGCCCGGTCGGGTGGAACAGCTGACCGTCGATGTGGGAGACCGCGTCGGCAAGGGACAGATCCTGGTACGAATCGACACCCGCGCGCTACGTCAGCAGATCGCCGAAGCGGAGGCCCTCCACGTGCAGGCGGTAGATCGTTTCGAGCGGGCCGAGCGGCTCTACGAGAAGCGCTCGATCACCAAGGAGCAGCATATCGATGCCGTAGCTGGCCGAGACGTGGCCGAAGCCCGTCTGAACTCGGCGCAGCTGGCTCTCGCCAAGTCGGAGGTCAAGGCGCCGTGGTCCGGCAGCGTGGCAGCCAAGAGAGTCGAAGTGGGTGACTATGCCTCTCCGGGTCTTCCGCTGGTGGAGCTGGTGGCGGTGAATCGGTTGAAGGTCCGGGCGGCGGCGTCCGCCGCCGATGTGCCGTACCTGAGCATCGGGGAGCCGGTGACGGTGCGGGTCGATGTCTTCCCTGGAGAGGAGTGGCAGGGGAAGGTGGTCCGACTGGGTGCTGAGCTGGACTCCGATACGAGGACTCTCGTCGTCGAAGCGGAGATCGACAACAGCGAGGGAAGGTTGAGGCCCGGGCTCTTCGGACGATTGGAGGTGCCGAGGAGGGTCCTACCCGAGGCAATGCTGGTGCCGCTCGCGTCGGTCGTGGACTATGAGAGCGAGAAGATTCTCTATGTGGTCTCGGATGGCATTGCGCAGAGGCGCAGCGTCGTACTGGGTCCGACGGTCGGGCAAAGGGTGGTGATCACGACCGGGCTGGAGCCGGGTGATCACGTCGTCGTCGGTGGCCAGCAGCAGGTGGCCGACGGACAGAAAGTGATCGAGGCGGAGGAGGGCTGATGGCACGTCTGACGGAGGTATCCCTGAAGAGCCGGGTGACGGTCTTCTTCTTGATGGCAGCGGTGATCTTCGCCGGGTTGACGGCCTATCGGACCCTTCCCAGGGAGTCCTACCCGGATATCGAGATTCCCCTGATCATCGTCTACACGGTCTATCCCGGTGCAGCACCGGCGGATGTCGAGAAACAGGTAACCGACCAGCTGGAGCGTGAGCTCAAGGGTCTCGAGGGCATCAAGGAGATCACGTCGACCTCGCAGGAGAGTGCTTCGGTCATCACGGTGGAGTACGTCTCGGGCACGGACATCGACATGGCGCTGCAGAAAGTGCGCGACCGTGTGGACCTGGCCAAGCCGGACCTTCCAACGGACGCGGAGGAACCGATTCTGCAGGAGATCAGCTTCTCAGATATCCCCATCATCCAGGTCAATCTGTCCGGCGACGTGGGACCGGTGGTCCTCAAGGACCTGGCTGAAGATCTACAGGACGAGTTGGAGGGCATCCGCGGAGTCTTGAAAGTCGATCTGGTGGGTGGCCTCGAGCGCGAGGTCCGGGTCGATGTGAATCCAGAGAAGCTGAGACAGTACGGCCTGGCGTTGTCCGATGTGGTGGACGCGATCGGGGACGAGAACGTCTCCATCCCTGGCGGTGACATGGACCTGGGGCCGCAAACCTTTGCCGTTCGCGTGCCTGGTGAAGTCTCCGATCCGCTGATGGTGGGCGAGTTCGTGATCCAAGCCAGAGGTGGTCAGCCCATCTTCGTCAAGGATGTGGCCACCGTCTCGTTCGGTTTCAAGGACAGGGACTCCTTCGCCCGGATCGACGGAAGGGAATCGGTAGCTCTCGCGGTTTCGAAGCGTACGGGGGCCAATGTCATCGAGGTGGCCGATGCGGTCAAGGAGCAGGTAGCCATCTACGAGTCCCAGTGGCCGGGCGGTGTCGAGGCGACGATCCTCGGGGATCAGAGCAAGGACATCCGGCGGATGGTCAAGGATCTGGAGAACAACATCCTCTCTGGCCTCGTGCTGGTGGTCCTGGTCCTGATGTTCGCGCTCAACTTCCGGAACGCGCTGTTCGTGGGTCTGGCGATCCCGTTCTCCATGCTCCTCACGTTTCTCGCCGTGCAACTCATGGGCGAGACGCTCAACATGGTGGTCTTGTTCGCGCTGATCCTGGCCGTCGGCATGTTGGTGGACAACGCCGTCGTCGTGATCGAGAACATCTATCGGCACATGCAGGAAGGCAAGAGCCGAATGGAGGCGGCCTCCATCGCAACCAAGGAGGTCGGGTCGGCGATCTTCTTCTCCACGCTCACCACGCTGGCTGCCTTCTCGCCTCTGTTCTTCTGGCCCGACATCGTAGGCGACTTCATGTGGTTCCTGCCCTTTACCGTCTGTCTGGCGCTGGCTGCCTCTCTGCTCGTCGCCTTTACGGTGAACCCGACGCTGGCGGCGACCTTCATGAAGGTCAAGGAGAAAGACCTGAGGGCGAATGGTGACGAACCGGAGCCGGGAAGCGGCTGGCAGGGGGTGATTGGCGGATTCGTCGTCAAGATGTACAAGGGCACTCTCAGCTTTGCGCTCGACCATCGGCTCCTGGTCGTTCTGGGCACCGTCGGAGCCTTCATCGGAGTGCTGTTTCTCTTCGGGGTCTTCAATCACGGTATCGAGTTCTTCCCCGAGACGGAGCCCACCCAGATCATCGTCGATGTCGAGATGCCGCCTGGAACCCGCATCGAAGAGACCGACTCGGTGGTCCTGGAACTAGAGCGCCGTCTGGCCGATCTTCCCGATGTTCGGGTGATGGCGGCGGGGACGGGGGCCGGCGCGCAGAGTGAGTTCTTCGCAGGTGGCTCCGGGAGCGGGACCTCAGGTCGCATCATGCTGGACCTGCTGGATCGCGGGGATCGGGAGCAGAATTCGTTCGACACTCTCGACCAGGCCCGTGCGCTGGTCAAGGGCATTCCCGGTGCGGTGATCAATGTGGACAGGCCCGAGGAGGGACCACCCGTCGGGGATCCGGTCTCCATCGAGCTGACCGGGGAAGACTTCGAGACGCTGGGGCAGATCTCGCAGCGCATTCGACAGGAGATCGAGGACATTCCTGGGTTGGTGTCCCTGGACGACGACTTCGACCTGGCGCGGCCGGAGCTCGTGGTGCGACTCGACCGGACGCAGGCCTCGAGACTCGGTCTCACCACCGCCAAGGTGGCTTCCACGATGCGCACTGCTGTCAACGGAACGGAAGCCTCCACCTTCCGCGATGGTGACGATGACATCGACATCACCGTGCGGCTGCAGGAGCAGTACCGCGGCTCGTTGGACGACATCGCTCGCCTGACCGTGGTGACAGAAGGCGGCAGCCAGGTGCCGATCTCTGCGATCGCCAGAGTCGAGCAGACGGCTTCGCTCACCAGCATTCGACACAAGGACCACAAGCGAGTGGTGACGGTCAGTGGCAAGGTGACCACTCCGACGTTGGCCGAGCCGGTGCGCTCGGAAGCGACGCGCCGCATCGAAGCCACTCCGAATCTCTTGCCGATGGGCTATTCCATGACCTTCGGCGGACAGAGCCAGGACGAGGACGAAGCCAAGGAGTTCCTGACCTCGGCCTTCCTCTACGCCGTTCTGATGGTTCTGGGACTCATGGTGGCGAAGTTCGATTCGCTGGCTCTCCCGGGCATCGTCATCACCACGGTCATCATGTCCATGATCGGAGTGCTGCTCGGGTTGATCATCACCGGACTGCCGTTCGGCATCATCATGACCGGGTTGGGAGTCATCTCTCTGGCCGGCATCGTGGTCAACAACGCCATCGTCCTGCTCGACTACGGGGAGCAGCTGGGGGCCAAGGGAATGCCACGACGCGAGCGGATCATGACGACCGGCCTGCGCCGCCTGCGGCCGGTGCTGCTGACCGCGATCACCACGATCCTGGGGCTGATCCCGCTTTCTACCGGCTTCGAATTCGATTTCACCGAGCTGCACTTCTCGAGTGGAGGAGAGAGCAGTCAATGGTGGAAGGGAATGGGCGTCGCGGTGATCTTCGGGCTCGCCTTCGCGACGTTTCTGACTCTCGTGGTCTTGCCGGTGCTGTACGACTTCTTGCTGCAGTTGAGAGAGCGCAGGGCGCGGAAGCGCCAGCCGAAGCCGGAGCCTGTCGAGGCCATTGGCGAAGAGCGGGAACAGGTGGCCTGAAGCCGGAAGGCCGGCTCTGTAGAACCGAGGGTGGCCGTTCCCACAGCCGCGAGATACCATCGACTCCTATCGTGTCGAGAGCGCGAAGGATAGACAGGCGAAGCTGTGAGTCCTGGACACTGAGGGCCAGTGCGGTTCTGCTGGTTGCAGCTGGAGCGTGCGGGTCGGAGCCCATCCCGGAGACCGTCGCTCCGACCGCCGATGCGCGCATCGAGCCGGTTCGCATGGAATCGGTCGAGGTGCGGGACGGGTTCTGGAGACCTCGCCTCGAGATCAATCGCCGAGTCACGATCCCTCACATCCTGGAGCAGAATGAAACGACCGGACGGGTCGACAATTTCCGTAAGGCAGCTGGATTGCTCGAAGGGCCGTATGTCGGTCGACGCTTCAACGACACGGATGTCTACAAGGTCATCGAGGCTGCGAGCTACACGTTGATCGACCGCCACGACGCCGAGCTCGAGACACGGCTCGACGAGCTCATCGCTCTCGTGGTCGCTGCTCAGGAGGAGGACGGATATCTCTTCCCAGCACGCACCATCGATCCGGACAAACCCGCTCCCGGGGTGGGTCGAGAGCGATGGATTCATGTCGCGGTGGGCAGTCACGAGCTCTACAACGCGGGACACCTGATCGAAGCTGCCGTAGCGCATCAGCGGGCCACGGGGGGACGGACGCTTCTGGAGGCGGCCATTCGATTCGCGGATCGTATCGAAGTGGATTTCGGACCACAGGCGCGTCGCGACATTCCGGGTCACGAGGAGATCGAGCTGGCCCTCGTGAAGCTGGCCGAAGTCACCGGCGATGCGCGCTATCTCGATCTGGCTTGGTTCTTTCTCGAACAGCGGGGAGGCTCGCACGACGGCGAGCTCTATCCAGAAGACACGGACTTCGCGATCTACAACGACCGCCTCTACAAGCAGGATCACCTGCCTGTCGAAGAACAGTCCGAAGGTGTCGGGCATGCTGTGCGGGCGGCCTACCTGTATGCCGGAATGACCGATGTCGCGGCGCGGGTCGAGACTGCGGACTACGAGGCGGCCCTGGATCGCATCTGGAGGGACGTAGTCGGGTCCAAGCTCTACCTGACGGGAGGCATCGGTTCGCGTGACACGGTGGAGTCTTTCGGGGAGAGCTTCGAGCTGCCGAATCGGACCGCCTATACCGAGACCTGTGCCGCCATCGGCAACGGCCTCTGGAACCATCGGATGTTTCTCAATACCGGAGACGCACGGTATTTGGACGTCCTGGAGCGGATTCTCTACAACGGTGCGCTGTCGGGAGTGTCGAGTGACGGAGCCCGCTTCTTCTACACGAACCCTCTGGAGTCTGACGGTGGCATCGGCCGCAGCGAGTACTTCGACGTAGCCTGCTGCCCCGCGAACTTGGCGCGGCTCGTGGCTCAGGTTCCGGAGTTGATCTATGCCGTCTCGGACGAGCGGCTCTTCGTCAACCTCTTCGTTGCCAGCCGAGTCGAGCTCGAGTCGTTGAGTGGGGGGCAGCTGGTCCTGGAGCAGAAGACTGAGTATCCGTGGTCCGGCAACATCGAAGTAGTTCTGGGAGTGACCAGACCGACGGAGCTGGCGGTTCATCTCAGGATTCCAGGTTGGGCCGGCGAGCGGCCCGTTCCCAGCGATCTGTACAGTTTTGCGGGGCCACCTGACGCCGAAGTCGAGATTCGAGTCAACGGCGAACCGGTACCTGTGTCGCTGCAGCGTGGATTCGCAGTTCTGAAAAGGACCTGGAACGACGGAGACGAGATCGCGCTCGATCTGCCGATGGGGGTGCGGCGAATCCTCGCCCATCCCGAGCTGATCGAGAATCAGGGCAAGACCGCTCTGCAGCGCGGGCCGATCGTCTATGCCGTGGAAGCCATCGACCATGATGGTGATGTCCTCGGCCTTGAGCTGCCAAGCAACGCAGCCATGATCACCGAGCCTCGGACCGACCTCCTGGGAGGGCTCACCCTGATTCGATCGACAGCGATCCGGGAGAGCCGGGAGGTGCCGCTGACAGCGATCCCGTACTTCGCCTGGGCGAATCGGGAAGAGGGGGAGATGGTCGTATGGCTGCCGGAGGTCGCGAGCCCGTGAGTGGATCAGACAGCCGCCGCGCTCCTTCCGTGGCCGCCGATGGGCGACTTCGGGTCACCTACTCGCTGACCCTCGATACAGGCGAGTCACCGGAGGCCAAGGCGAGAGGTATCGCGTTCGAGCAGACGGTGGAGTTGCCGGAAGGCCGAGTTCCAGCCGACCTCGTGAACGAGGTGGTGGGTCGAGTCGAGAGCGTCGAGGCTGCTGGCGACGGAAAGTGGCAGACGAGGATCAGCTATTCGGCAGATCTGGCGGGGGGGAATTTCTCCCAGCTCATGAATCTGCTCTACGGCAATATCTCCCTACTTTCTGGGATTCGTCTGGTCGCGGTGGAGTGGCCCGCCGACCTGCTGGCTGCGATTCCGGGCCCGACCCATGGCGTCCAGGGTCTGCGCTCTCTTTGTGGCGTACAGGAGCGTCGCCCCTTGACCTGCGCGGTGGCCAAGCCCCTTGGCCTTTCACCACGACAGCTGGCTGAACTGGCCGGGGAGATGGCGCGAGCCGGCGTCGACATCATCAAGGATGATCACTCCTTGGCCGATCAGCCCGCAGCGCCGTTCCGGGAGCGGATAACGATGTGCCAGGCGGCGGTGGAGGAGGCCAACAGGGCGGAGGGTACCTCGGCGAGGTACTTCCCCAGCCTTGGAGGGGGAGGGCGGATGCTTCGAGAAAGAGTCGGTCATCTTCAGGAGGTCGGGTGCCGTGGAGCCGTCGTGATGCCTTTCCATTCGGGCCTGGATACGGTCGCCGGCCTGGCCTATGAATCCGAGCTGGCGCTGCTGGCCCACCCTTCCGGGAGCGGTGTTCTCTTCGGCGCTGAGCATGGTGTAGCGCCCGAGGTCTACCTGGGGCAGGTGCTGAGGCTTGCTGGCTGCGATGCGGTGATCTACCCCCACGCTGGGGGTCGGTTCCGTATGGACGAATCGACCGCGGGTGCCATCCGTTCGAATCTCCTGGCTGAGCTCGGCACTCTGCGACCGAGTGCCCCTGCTCCGGGTGGCAGCATCGACCCGGCCAGGCTGCAAGGCTGGTTTCGTCTCTATGGTCCCGACAGCGTGTTCGTGGTGGGCAGCTCGGTGATCCGGGCGGAAGATCCGCGGAGAGCCGCTGAGAAGTGGGTCGCAACGGTTCGAAGCGCATTCGTGTAGGGTCATTTCGAACTACGATGTCGAATCCCTCCAAGCGGTGGCTCTTCACTCTGCTGGGGCTGGCCCTGGTCGTCACCCTGGTCCTGAGCTACGGTGGAGAAGACCGCTATCCGTTGATGGTGATCTCGGGTCCCACCGACCTCCGAAGCTTCGAGATCGGGGTGGAGGAGGGCGAGACTCTCTGGTCCATCGCCGCCGAGGAACCTCGGACTCTGCGCCAAATCGAGTACGGCACGGTTCCAGTCGGTTTTCGGCAGGTGGTGCCGGCGGACATCGAGCCTCCACGGGCCTTGATTGCCGGTGAGTCGTTGGAGGTCGAGATCGTGAGCCGAGAGGGGACCTTCTACCATCAGGGTCTTGCCACCAGCCCGGAGACGTTTCAATCCACGAAGAGCAGAATGGTCTTGCGAGGATCAGACCCTACGTTGCCGGACTGAGTGCGGCGAGCTCTTCCTCGACCGCCTCCCATTCCTGCAGGAGGTCTTCGATCCGCTGGGTGAGGCGCTTCTGCTCCTGCTCGAGCTTCTTGACGTCGGCTGCGGGTGTGCGGTCGAAGTACTGCGGATCGCAGAAGATCTCGTTGATCTCGTGGACCCGGGCCTCTGCCTGTTCGATCCCCGCTGTGAGCTCGTCTCGGCGAGCGGCCAGTTTCCTCTGCTCCTTGGCCTCGTCCGCAGTACCGCCATCGGCCCGCCGGGCCTTCCTCTTCCGCTTCTCGCGCTTGACCTTGAGCGCCACCGCATCGGAATCGAGGTGGTCGTCGCCGCACTTGGCAACGTACTCCTCGTAGGTGCCCTCGAAGGACTGCAGGCCCTGCGGAGTGATCTCGACAATGCGATCTGCCAGCTCCGAGACGAACCATCGATCATGCGAGACGAAGATCAGGGTTCCCTCGTACTCCTTCAGAGCTACGACCAGGGCCTCGATGGCTTCGAGGTCCAGATGATTGGTGGGCTCGTCGAGAATGAGAACATTGGGCTCTTGCACGGACAGGCGAGCGAACAGCAGCCGCGCTGCCTCGCCCCCTGAAAGGCTACCCAGGCGCTTGTCGACCTCTTCCCTCGAGAACAGCACCATTGCCAGGCGCGAGCGGACGAAGCCCACCGTCTCCCCGGGACAGAGCTCCCAGAGACTGGCCTCGACCGTCTGTTTCTCATTGGTGAGCTGCTGCCGGTGATCCTGGGCGAAGTATCCCTTGTAGGTCTCGTAACCCCACTCGACTTCGCCGGCATCCGCCGCGACCTCGCCCATCGCGATCTTGAGGAGCGTCGATTTTCCGATGCCGTTGGGGCCGATAATGGCCACCCTCTCACCGCGTCGCACGGTCAGGGAAACATCATCGAGCACCTGATTGTCACCGTAGGCCTTGGAGATCCCATCGAGCGAGATCACCTCTTTGCCGCTGGGACGCTGCTCGTGGAACCGGAAGGTGGGGTAACGGCGGGAGCTCTCGGCCAGGGGCTCGAGCTCGTCCTGACGCTTCTCGATCAACCGGAGCTTGCTCTGCGCCTGACGCGCCTTGGTCGCCTTGGCACGGAAGCGATCCACGAAGGCCTTGTGATGGGCAATCTCTTTCTCCCGCTTCGCGAGCTCCTTCGCCATACGTTCCCGATCGCTCTGCTTGGATTGATCGAATTGAGTGTAGTTGCCCGGGTACAGACGCACCGTCTCGTAGTCGACATCCAGGATGTCTGTGGAGACATTGTCGAGGAATCGGTGGTCGTGTGAGATTACGATGACGATTCCCGGGTACTCCTGAAGGAACTTCTCCAGCCAGCGGATGGAGAGGATGTCGAGGTGATTGGTCGGCTCGTCGAGGAGCAGGGCGTCGGGACCCGAGGCCAGTACCTGGGCCAGCAGGACCCTGAGCTTGAAGCCACCCGACAGGGTGCCGAGTGGGTCGTGATGCACCTCGGCGGGAATCCCCAGGCCTTCCAGGATCTCTGCCGCCTGTGCCTCGACACTGTAACCGTCGTGGCGCAGGATGATGTCTTCGAGCTCCGAGTAGCGCTCGGCGTCGAACGACTCCTCGGCGCGGCTCAAGATCTCCTCCTTCTCGGCCATGGCGTGCCAGAGGTCTTCATTGCCCATGAGCACGACGTTGAGGATCGGTTCGGTGTCCTGGATGAACTGATCCTGGCGCAGGACTCCCAGCTTCAGTCGCTTCGGGATCGAGATCGTGCCGTCGCTGGGCAGCTCATCGCCGGCCAGAATGCGCATCAAGGTCGACTTGCCTGAGCCATTGGCTCCGACCAGGCCATAGCTCTGCCCCGGGTTGAGCTGGAACGAAACGCCGGTGAAGAGGATCTGTGGGCCGAAGGCCTTGGCCAGGTTCGAGACGGAGATCATGGGACGCGAGAGGATACCATGTGGGTCGGGCCATGAGGACTTGGCCCGGAGGTTGCTTGTAGGTCGACCGAAGCCATGTCTCTGAAGCGATCGAAGCGCCGTGCCTCGAAGCGAAAGCGGCGCAAGAAAAATTCGTCAGGCCGGTGGCGTCGCCGGTTTCTGGGCCTGCTGTTGCTGCTGGCGGTAGCGGGTACGGCCTGGCTCGTCTGGCCATTCTGGCAACTCTCGGGTCAGTTCGAGAATCGGGCGGTCAAGCAGCCGTCGAGGCTCTATGCGCGATCTCACCGCCTGGCTGTGGGGCGCAGTGAAGACCCCGCGAAGCTGATCGGCGAGCTGGAGGACCTGGGATATCGGCGTCGCAAGAGTGGAGAGCTGGCCAAAGGCGAGTTCGCCTGGGATGGAAAGCACCTGAAGGTGCATCTCCGGTCTCTTCCGACACCGTACGGATGGAACAACGGTGGCGGTCTGGAAGCCCGGTTCTCGGGACGCCATCTGGAATCCCTCGTCTGGCGTGGCAATGCGGTTCAGGAGGCCGACCTCGAGCCCCCGCTGCTTTTCTCCTTCTACGGACCGGATCGGCAGGAAAGGCGCCCGGCAGCGCTCGAGGATCTGCCCGATCATCTGGTCCTGGCCGTTCTGGCCGCCGAGGACGCCCGGTTCTACGAGCACCCCGGACTCTCGCTCACCGGCATTGTCCGCGCCGCCCTGGCCAATCTCCGCGAGGGCGGTATTCGCCAGGGTGGCAGCACGCTGACCCAGCAGCTGGTCAAGAACCTCTTCCTGACCCAGGAGCGGACACTGGCTCGAAAGCTCCGCGAGGCGGCCCTGGCCCTGATGATCGACTGGCGCTTCGAGAAGCGAGAGATCCTGGATGCCTATCTCAACGAGATCTATTGGGGGAGCAGTGGGGGGATCAATCTCATGGGAGTCGGCTCGGCAGCCTGGGCCTATTTCGGTAAAGAGGCAGATCAGCTGGACCTCTGCGAGTCGGCAGTTCTTGCCGGCATGATTTCGTCGCCGGGAGGCTACTCGCCGGTGGCGCGTCCCGAGAAGTCCCTCGCCAGAAGGAACTGGGTGCTGGGGCGGATGGGAGAGCTGGAATGGCTGCCTGCCGATCGCATGGCGAGAGCCGTGGAGGAGCCGCTATGCCTGGCGCCGCAGCCGGTCGGGACCCGGCATGCGGCCTACTTCCGGGACAGAGCCGCGGCGGAAGCGAAGCGACGCTTCGGCATCGAGGAGCTGGCGGATCGTGGCTACCGACTGCTGTCCACCCTCGATCGATGGGACCAGGAGGCGGCCGAGGCGATGGTGGACTGGGGCCTTCAATCCCTCGAAGAAGGCTGGGAAAAGGACAGCAAGGCGAGTGGTGACCTGCAGGCGGCCCTGGTGTCGCTGGATCCCCGGACGGGGGCGATCCTGGCCTATGTCGGAGGGCGCGACTACGGCGCCAGCCAGTTCGATCGTGCGGGCAGCGCCGAGCGCCAGGCTGGCAGCGCCTTCAAGCCCGTCGTCTACGCGACCGC
>JARFQS010000378.1 GCA_029287645.1 Thermoanaerobaculia bacterium
CCCCCCCCCCCCCCCCCCCCCCCCCCCCCCCCCCCCCCCCCCCCCCCGCGACTCGATTCGTCGGCAGCGTCAGATGTGTATAAGAGACAGGCCTCGCGTAGCGAGCTCGGAAGACCCACCAGAAGCTGCGGGTGAAGCCGAAACGTTCCGACCGGAGCTCGAGGACATGCGATCTGCACCGCTTCGAGGGAGGCCCTGCCGCAGAGGCCACAGCTGGAGGAGGTGAACACATGGCGGGTGAGCCCTTCGACCTCGAACTCGACGCCAGGCTGCAGGTGCACCTCGACGATGTTGTCGGAATCGTCTACTGAGTCTCCGTCACAGTATTCGATGCGCCAGACCTCGTCCGAATGAGTCAAGATCCCTTCACCGCAGAGGAAACCGGCCGCCAGCTCGAAGTCGTGCCCCGGGGTTCGCATGGTGACGGCAACTCCGTGTCTCTGCCGCCGTCCACCGACTTCCGCGACAACCCGGATCTCCAGCGGTTCCTCTGCCGCCACGGCGTCGACCCGTTCTCGGATCTCACCCCCGTTCACCGCCAGGACCGTGGCAGGGACCGCGGACCCAGGTGCGCCCTTCTGCCGAACCTCGTCGCTCATGCCGGATCCGAAGGCGCGGAAGCTTCTTCAGGAACGGACCTCTGAAGGTCCGACGGAGAATTGATATTGACCAGAAGATCAGGACGGAAGAAATGCAGAGCAGGGGTGACAGGTACCGACTCCGTCTCGATGGCGTCCAGGAATCGCCAGGCTTCGAGCCGACACTCACGCAGCCTGGTTTCGAGGAGGTCCCGACACGACGCCGAATAGAGTCCGAACAAGGGTTGCCTCCTGCCCTCCCAGACCGCGACTCTCGCCCGAGCCCCACACGAAGTCTGGTCGCCACGAGACGTGAAGGCCTCCTGCGTGGTGCTCCACGCCGCGACATGACGTACCAGCTCCGCGCTGACGAAAGGCAGGTCACAGGCGACAACGAACACGGGGCGTGACCCGGCCCATTCGAGAGCGGCGTGGATCCCGGCCAGAGGACCCTGTCCCTCGAAGCGGTCGTGGACAACCGGAACTCCGAGCTGCTCGTAAGATCGCCCGGGCACCGTGACCACCACGACTTCCGCCACTACCGCCTGCAGCACCTCGAAAGGGTGCAGGAGGAGGGCCTTGCCGGACCATGGCAACAGAGCCTTGTCCTGCCCGAGTCGGCGACTTGCGCCTCCGGCCAGGACGGCACCCACAACAGAGGTCTCGAGGCTTGGCATAGAGCTGCGAGATGTTAGCAGAGGGCAGAAAGAGCCAGGCCCTTCACGGCCACCCGAGATGGCCCCGTGCTACGATCTTCGGGAGCCACGAGTCGGGTTGGGAGCCCACCCCAGGACCGGCCCATCTTCGCCAGGGAGGCTATGAAATGCGGATTCTGGTGGTCGATGACGAAGACCAGATTCTCCAGCTCGCGACTTCGATGCTGGAGTCGGAAGGTCATGAAGTGGTCACCGCCAGCCAAGGCCTGGAAGCCCTTCTCAGAGTCGAAGACAGTCATCCAGATGCGATTCTCCTCGACATCGTGCTGCCCCAGATGGATGGAGCGACGGTGGCCCAGCGGCTCCGAGAGGATCCAGCGACCGCCGACATCCCGATCGTCTTCCTGACCGGGTTGGTCGATACCGACGAGGTTCAACGAAGGGGACCGATCATTGGTGGCCAGTACTTTCTCGCCAAGCCCTTCGACGCCGAGCGCCTCCACGAAGTCCTCACGCTAGCCACCGAATCCGACTGAGCATCCGCTTGGATGCCGGTGGTTTCCTGCTGGGCCATCCGCCGGTGGGACAGGATTCTCTCAGGTCTCGGATGGCGCTGGTACCGCGGACTGGGCCTCCTCTCGGGGACCCTCGATCCGTTCCAGCATGTCCGCCACCTGCTTCCGTGCCTCGTCCGCCAGAGCTCGCCGATCCTCCAGGTCCCTCCCCGTCGTCGGAATTGGCTCGCCGACAGAGACCCGAATCAGCCCCGGACGGGGTGAGAAACCATCTGGCGGCAGGACTCGCTCACTTCCCGAGATGCTGACGGGCACGACCGGCACACCCGCTTTGATCGCGGCCACGAAGCTTCCGGTCTTGAAGGGCAGGAGCTCGCCGCTCCGACTGCGGGTTCCCTCTGGATACGAAGCCATGCTGGCGCCGTCTTCCAGCAGCTCGGACATCAGATCGACGCTGGTCCTCGAGGCCTCACTGTCAGACCGATCGATGAAGACCATGCCCATCGCAGCTGCATAGAGCCCCAGGAACGGGATCTTGCGTACTTCCTTCTTGGCCAGGAAACGGAGGTTGGTCGGTATCCCTCCCACCAGGGCTGGAATGTCGTAGAAGGAGCGATGATTCGCCACGAAGAGGGCCGGTTGGGAGAAGTCGTTGTGGGGCGAGCTCTCGACCTCGAGCCGAGCCCCCACGGCCCGCAAGGCGACCGGCAGCCAGAGCTTACGGGCAATCGTCAGAGGCAGCTTGGGTCCACCGGTGACGAGTCGCACCGCGAGCGCGATGGTGACCCAGAAGGCGGTCCACAGGAACAGGAACACCGCCTGTAGTCCGTTGATCAGGCGCCAGGCAAGCTTTCGCACTACAACAGAATGGTACCGCAGACCAGCCCTCCGAGGGCCCCGCCTCCGAAGTGGCACCGTGCTACCATCGATCGCCGCTGGGCAGTCTAGTCCGGGGCCCCGATGGGTGAGATCATGGCACCCTCCATCCAGCCGATGTTCAACGAGTCGAGCCCTACTTCGAACGGGTGCAGAGGCTTGCTGTACGCCTTGGTGGTTCTCCTTTGCACGGTTCCGATCGGGGCCGAGGTGGAACTGACGGCTCGAGTGCCCGTCGAGACGATTCAACTCGAAAACGGTATGCGATTCCTGCTCGTCGCCAGGCCAGAGATGACCACGGTTGCGGCGGGTTGGGTCGTAGAAGTCGGGTCGGCAGACGAGGAACCCGGCCAGACGGGACTGAGTCACCTTCTCGAGCATCTGATGTTCAAAGGCACGCGCAACGTCGGGACCCGCGACATCGAGCGCGAGAGGATCCTGCTGGATCGAGAGGACCGACTGCAGTCCAACCTGCGCGCCTTGCGAGCCGAGCAGCTGGAAGTCGGTGCGAAGAAACGCACCCAGTTGGATCGGCGAGTCGGCCATATCGAGGGGCAGCTGAACCAGGTCCAGGCCGAGGCCCGGTCCATCTCGCTTCTTGGCCAGTTCTCACTGCTCTACTCGAGGCTGGGGGCCGTAGGCCTCAACGCCCACACCCTCCGAGATCTGACCTTCTACTACGTCACGGTACCGGCAGAGAAGCTCGAGGCCTGGTTCTGGCTGGAGTCCGATCGGCTGCTGGAGCCCGTCTTTCGCGAGTTCTACAAAGAGCTCGACGTCCTACACGAGGAGCGCCGTCTGCGCATCGACTCGAATCCCACCGGCTCTGCCGACGAGCAGCTGAAAGCCGAGTTCTGGGATCCACATCCCTATGCCTGGGATCCACAGGGCGCACCCGAAGACCTCGAACGACTCACCCGCGAGGCCGCGCGAGGCTTTTTCCGACAGCACTACACGCCGGGCCGCATCACGGCGGCTCTGGTCGGAGATTTCGATATCTCGCAAGCCCGTGAGCTCGCCGTGCGGTACTTCGGGCGCATTCAGGCTCGCCGGTCTCCACCCCGCAGAGAGGTGCCCTGGCTGGTGGATGGCGGAAAAGAGGCGGAGCGGACCCTCAGCCTCGAGTGCGACTGCCCGCCGCAGGTCCAGGTTCTCTACCCCTCCGCGGCCTTCGGAGAACCCGACTCTCGCACCCTCGAAGTCATGGCAGCCGTTCTGAACGGCCGATCCGGCAGGCTCTACCGCTCCATGGTCCTCGGTGATGGGATCGCGTTCTCCGCCTCCACCTTGCAGAGTCCGCTTCGTCAGGCCGGCTACTTCAGCTTTCGAGCCGAAACGAAAGGAGACTCGACTCCCGAGACACTCCTGGTCGCCTGGGATCGAGAGGTTGCCCGACTCCAGAGCGAGCCTGTCACAGCAGAGGAGCTCCTCCGGGCCAAGAACCGCCTTGCAGCCGACTCCTTTCGGAGACTCAAGGATCCTTCTTCCCTTCTCGCCCAACTACTCGTCTACCAGGGCATGGGCGACTGGAGTGAAATCAACACCTGGCCCCGGCAGGTGCTCGAGATCGACGCGGACGAGATCCAGGCCGCGGCAAGAAGATACCTCGAGCCGAATCGAAAAACCGTGGGTCTCTACAACCAGTCTGCCTCGGGAAGTCCCCCTTCGACCGCCACCGCAGGTAGGGGCAGTGAGGAGGGCACTCCATGAGAAGAGGAGATCTCTCGCTCCTCGGCCTGTTGTGGGTCGCGTGCGGTGCAACTGCTCATTCGGCGGACCCACCATCCATTCCCACCAGCCCCCTCGCACTGCACTTCGACGACAGCGAGATCCAGCTGCCCAAGGCAGAGGGTCGCCGCCGAGAGATTCCCACGGGCGCGGTGGTCTACCTCGCTGAGGACCACACTCTTCCCCTGGTGGAGGTCGCGGTGGCACTGCGGGCCGGCTCGTTTCTGGAACCTGTGGACCAGGTCGGACTCGCCTCGTTGACCGGTGCTCTCGTCAGGCGGGGCGGGACCCAGGCCAGGTCCGCCGACAGCTTCGACGACAGGGTGGACGAACTGGGTGCCCGCATCCAGTCCTTCGCAGGCTTCACGCGCAGCGCGGCCAGCCTGAGCGTGCCGACCTGGGCCCTCGATGACGCTCTGGATCTCTACTTCGAGGTCCTGTCCTCACCAGCCTTCCAGGAAGATCGACTCGCCAGTGCCAAAGCCAACCTCCGGGAGAGCATGAGCCGCCGCGATCAGGACCCGTTGGAGATTTTGGACAGGGAGTGGCGGTGGCTGGTCTTCGGTCGGCAGCACTTCTCCAGCTCGGCGCTGACGACCAGCAGCCTGGATGCCATAGATCGGGCAGCGGTGACCCGCTTTCACGGTACCTACTGGCGACCAGAGAATTTCATCATCGCGGTTTCAGGAGATTTCCGGGCCGAGGAGATCCTGGCCTCCCTCGAAGCGAGACTGGCCCGGTGGCCGAACCCGCAGCCTGATCGGACTCGCGATGGGCTGGTCGAATGGCCTCCCGAGGGGCCGCGCTTCGAGGCGAAGCCCGGGTTGTATCACTATGAGGCCGATGTTGCGCAGGCCAAGGTCGCCCTTGGCACAAGGCTGTCAGGAGACCCACCCTGGGACTCACAAGATCGTTTCGCTCTCGAGGTACTCGGCGAGATCCTCGGTGGCTCGGGTGCAATCTCCCGCATCGCTGGCCGGCTGCGCACCGCCGAAGGCCTCGTTTACCGAGCTTCGGCACGCCTCGATCCCGGCGAGCTCTGGGTGGGGGATTTCCAGATCCAGTTCGATACCCGCAGCGATCAGGTGGCACGCGCTGTCGAGCTGAGCCTCGAGGAGCTACAACGGATTCGCTCCCAGCCAGTACATCCCACGGAACTCGAGGTTGCCAAACAGTCACTCCTGGGGAAGCTACGGCTCTCCTTCGACACAGCAGAGGAGATCGCTGGACTCTTGGCCGAAAACGAGCTGTTGGGTCGACCCCACGACTACTGGAATCGATATCTCCGCGGCATCGAAGATGTCTCGGCCGGGCAGGTCTTGCAGGCGGCCCGCACCTACCTGCTCCCCGATCGAATGCTCTACCTGGTCGTGGGCCGCTGGAACGAGATTCGCGGCGACGCGCCGCTTGGTGAATCGCACCTCGAAGAGGTCGCGGGGCATCGAGTCCAACACCTCCCGGCCCGCGATCCCCTGACCCTGAGGGCTCTCGAATAGAGATCCGGTTCAGAACCTCTGCTAGCCTAGCGTCGTATTTGCCCACGATGACCGTCCTCGAGATTCCTGCATTCCGCCCCCTGTTGCTGGTTGCGATGATCGCCGGCCTACCCCTGCAATCCGTGGCCGAGTCGAGAGAGAGCACCCTCGACACTGGGGAAGCCCCCCACCTGAATGACACGTTCATGAAGGGAATGGTCGTTTCATGCCCACGGGCTGGCCAGATCTGGGGCTCGTCTGCCATGACGGAAGCCCTGGGCCAGATCGGCGAGCTGGGAGTCGATTGGATCGCGATCCACCCCTACGCGAGAGTGCATCGTGACGGCACCGTCAGCAGTAGGCCAGCGGATGGAGTCGACTACCTGGAGCGAGCCGTCGAGATCATCCGCGCTGCCGGTATGCAGATCTTCTGGAAGCCGCACCTCGCCTACTGGGGGAGCTTCGAGTGGCGTGGCGAGATCGAGTTCGGCACGGACGAAGCCGCCTGGCGACGCTTCTTCGACAGCTATCGGGTCTTCATCGTCGACCAGGCTCGATTCGCCCAGAGACACGGCGCCGAGATTTTCGCGATCGGCGTGGAATACGAGAAGACGACACATCGAGACGAGGAGTGGCGTCGAATCATCGCGGCGGTTCGCGAGGTCTACGACGGCAGGCTCACCTATGCTGCCAACTGGGACAGCCTCGATCAGGTGCCGTTCTGGGATGCCCTCGATTGGATCGGCGTTCACGCCTACTACCCGCTGAGCCCGGAGGAGAATCCCAGCAGGGAGGCTCTTTGGCGAGGCTGGGACGAGCCCCTCCGCCAGCTCTCGTCCCTATCGTCGATGCATCGCGACAAGCCTATCTTCTTCGCCGAGATCGGCTACAGCCGATCTCGAACCGCGGCGCGCCAACCGTGGCTGCCCGGCTTGGAAGACGATCCCGGGGCGCTGCAGCTGAGAAGAAGTCTCATCGAGGTCGCTCTCGAGCGACTCGAAGAGCACTCCTTCGTTCGCGGCGTCTTCTGGTGGAAGTGGATTCCCGGCCCAGATCCGTGGGACCGCGACTTCTCCATGAAAGACCCGGAGGCGCGGCGTGCCCTCGCTAGCTATTGGGGCCAGGGGCCGGAGAGGGCTCCTGCCAAAGGGCGCCGAGTCGCTGTGGGATCGGAAGAGTAGCGCCCGGCTGAGTCCCGTCTACTCGCGGATCAACCGATTCGCGGCTTCCACAACCTGCTCTGCCTTGGGCAGGAAATCGTGCTCCAACGGAGGCGCGTAGGGGACAGGGGTGTCCGGAGCCGTGACTCTCCGGATGGGCGCATCCAGAAAATAGAAGCGTTCATCGGCGATCAGCGCCGCCAGCTCCCCGGCCAGCCCACCACGGCGTGTGTCTTCGTGCAGCACCAGCACCCGGTTGGTCTTTGCCACCGACTCGAACACTGTCTCTTCGTCCAGCGGCACCAGGCTCCGCAGGTCCACCACCTCGGCCTCGACGCCCTGTTCAGCCAGGGTGTCAGCCGCCTGGAGAGCCGTCCAGACC
>JARFQS010000408.1 GCA_029287645.1 Thermoanaerobaculia bacterium
ATCTTCTTGTCTCGTTGTTGGCCTCCTCAATGGGTTCTGAGAGGCCTTAAATCACCTTTTCAATAGTAGTCAACACTAAGATACTTCCGTTTAATCCAGAAATATTCTCATATCTTAGTGTGGGAGGCTAATATATTAATCCAGATATAACCACAGATCGGGAAGTCGAGGAACTTCCCTGCAGACAAGCTGGAAAGTCGTTCGAGAAACCGGCCGGCTGGAGATCAGCCTCTGGCTTTGAATTCCGATGTCTCGGAAAGCTGCCCGAAGAGACTCTCTTCCTCGGGGGTCAGGTGCTTGGGAACCACGATCCGAATCTCGGCGAAGAGGTCGCCAGCCGGGCCCTTGGATGAGGGGAACCCCTTCTCTTTGAGGCGGATCTTTCGCCCAGATGAAGAGCCAGCCGGGATCTTCACGGTGAGATCACCGGTGAGCGTGGGGACCTTCGCCTGTCCTCCGAGTGCGGCTTCCCAGGGAGTCACGGGAAGGGTCGTGTGCAGATCGTTGCCCTCCAGACGGAAGCGGCTGTCCGGCAGGATCTCGATATTGAGGAAGAGGTGACCACGGGAGCCATCGCCTCGTCCGGCCCCACCCTGTCCAGGCAGGCGGATCTTCTGGCCGGTTCGGACCCCCTTTGGAATCTTGACGCGCAACGTCTTGCTGCGCCCCGTCGTGGGGTCGGTCAGGGTCAGCTCTCTTTCGCCCCCGCTGGCAGCTTCGGCGAGAGTCATTGAAATGCTGGCCTCATGATCCGCGCCGGCGTGATGCATGGGGCCGGCTTGGCCGGTGGACCAGGTCGATCTGGGGCCGGATTGCCCAGGGCCACCGAAGCCACCCCCGAACAGCATGTCGAAGAAGGAGCTGAAGCCTTCTCCTCCGAAGTCGAAGCCGCGCGGACTCTGGGCACCTCCTCCGGATGTGAAGACGGTGTAGATGTCCTCGAAGCCGGGTGGAGGAGCACCTGTCTGCTGGGCCTGTTTCCAGGCCGAACCGAACTGGTCGTACTTGGCCCTCTTCTCGTCGTCTTTGAGAACCTCGTGCGCCTCGTTGATCTCCTTGAATCTGTTCTCGGCCTCGGGCGTCTTGTTGACGTCCGGATGGTATTTGCGCGCCAGTTTGCGGTACGCCTTCTGGATCTCGTCCGCAGAGGCGTCCTTGGCCACGCCGAGGGTGGCGTAGTAGTCCTTGTAGTCCAAAGGTTCTCCTCGAGCGCTCCCATGCGGTCCGGAAACGCTGATCTTTAATGCGACAGTAGCAGATTTCGCCGTCTTCCGAGGGAATAGGCGCTAATATCTTAGTCGCCAGTCCTCATATCTATTCAACCAAAAGAACGACCATTTCATTCCAGGATCTGAAAAGTGGGTGGCACCTCATGAAAGTGGGTGGCACCTTCTTGGGTGGGGAAGGCAAAAGAAAAGGGAACGTGTCCAGCACGTCCCCTTTCGAGTGATCGATGTTCGCTGCCCGTTGAAGGTCAGGGTGCTTCGAGATCGAAGGCCTCGTAGTTCTTGGCAATCCACGAGGTCCACTTCTCGGGCACCTCCTCCAGCGGAAAGATGGCCTGAACCGGGCAGGCGTCGATGCACAGACCACAATCGATGCACTCCTCGGGATGGATGAAGAGTGCCTCCCATTCATCCTTGTCGTAGATGCAATCAACAGGGCAGACATCCACGCAGGCGGTGTCCTTCGTTCCGACACAGGGCTCCGCGATGATGTGGGTCATCGATTGAATCCTCCTCTTGCTCAGGACGAAGCCATCATCGGCCCGACCGGACTCTATTATACTGACCCACTCGGAGCGCTCAACCGGTAAGTTTCGAGAATCTGTCTCTGGGAACTGCTCCCCACGAACGAGGCCGCGGCTCCATGAACGCTTCGACTCTCACACCTCTGATTTCGCGTGAGCTGATCGTCGTCACCGGCAAGGGTGGTGTCGGAAAGAGCGCCGTGTCGGCAGCCCTCGGTGGACTTCTGGCAAGCCAGGGTCGGCGAACACTGATCCTGGAGATCGATCCACGCGAGAACGTTCACCAGATGTTGGCGGCCCCCCCGTCCGGGGGAGAGATCGTCCAAGTGACCTCGAAATTGTACCTGCAGCACTTGCAGCCCCGTATGGTACTCGATCAACTCGTGAGAGAGCGCGTGCGAGTCGAGTTCCTGACGAAGCGGGTTCTGGAAAGTCCGGTCTATCACCACTTCTCAGAGGGGGCTCCGGGTCTCAAGGAGATGGCTGTTCTGGGGCACTCCCTGCTGCTGGTTCAGGGCAGGGTGCCCGGTGCTCCTGCGATCGATGTTGTCGTGGTAGATGCTCCCGCGACAGGTCATGGAGTCGCCCTCTTGAGAGCTCCGCGCTTGGTGTCGGAGGTCATCCGGCAGGGACCTGTAGCCAGCATGACGAAGGAAGTTGCCGAGCTGGTAGCGAGTCCGGACAGGTGCGGTGTGGTCGTTGTGACCCTGGCCGAAGAGATGCCGGTAACCGAGGCCCTCGAATTGCGAGCCGACCTGAGGAGCGATGTGCAGCGAGAGCCCGATCTGCTGGTTGCCAACGGTCTCTACCCGCCAGTGTCCGAGAGCACGCGGGAGACACTCGAAACCGCGGATGCGCGCCGCCTCTGGTACAGCCGGCGAGAGCTCAACGATGCCGAGCTAGCGCGATTGGACGAGCACTGGTCGGGTCCTCGGGTGAAGGTGCCGCTGTTTCCGCTGGACCGCGGTCCGGAGCTGGTTGCCGAGATCGAACGGGAGCTGGCGCAGTGAGCGAGCAAGCATGGCCACCACTGGTCATCGTCGTTGGAGCCGGCGGAGTCGGCAAGACGACGCTAGCGGCATCCATGGGTCTGCTCTCCGCGGAGAAAGCGGAAGACACCCTGGTGATGACCTTCGACCCCTCGCTGCGGCTCAAGGATGCACTCGGAGTGGGGGAGGAGGCGAAGGGCGACGAGGTGCAGGTCACCGACCATCTGTGGGCCAGCCTGCTGGATGCCAAGCAAACCTTCGATCGGCTGGTGGCTCGGTATTCGCCCGACGATCAGGCCCGGGATCGGATTCTCCATAACCGGTACTACAACCATTTGGCTGGCGGGTTGGCCGGAATCCTCGAGTACATGGCGGTCGAGCGCCTCTTCGAGGTGTCCGAGTCTGGGCGATTCGAACGTATCGTTCTCGACACCCCGCCGACGCGCCAAGCTCTGGATTTTCTCGAAGCTCCGACCCGCATCGTGGGGTTCTTGGATAGCGGTGCTCTCCGAATCGCATTGCGGCCATGGTTCGACGGCCAGGGAAACCTCCGTCCGACAGCGCGACTGGGCCGCCTGGGACGACGCTTCGAGTCCTATCTGGACGAGGTCGTGGGTCTGGATCTTCTCAGGGAGATGGTGGAGTTCTTTCAGGCTTTCGCGCCTCTTTTCGATGGATTTCGGGAGCGGGCCGAGCAGGTCGAAAAGCTCCTGCGTTCGCCAAGCACTCTGTTTGTTCTGGTAGCCGGACCAGGGGAAGAGAAGATCCCGGACGCCCTCTTCTTTGCTCGCCGACTTCGAGACGCTGGCTACACCCTCGGACCGATCGTGGTCAACCGAATGCACCCGCGAATCGAAGCGCACGAGCGAGAAGGGGAGGGCGAGGTGGGGCAGGTCGATGGCATGGACCTCTTTCACTGGCTGGGTGACCGCGACGCGCGAGGGTTCGAGGAGCTCGGCCAGCTTGTCGGGCAGGACCATCCGGTGGTCGGGCTGCCCTTGTTGGAGAGCGAGCCCTCCGACGTCGAAACACTCCGTCAGCTGGCGAGCGAATTCGAGGATCGCTTGCAGGAAGCGGAGTAGTCGAATCGCGGCTGTCACGGACTCGGCGATCTCTCGGCGCGTCTCTTGCCGCAGTGCGGTATGCCCTTGACGGATATGCCGCAGTGCGGTATAAATCACTCGAGCAGCAGGGTCAGGCCTCGGCCTGAGTGATCGCGTTGCGACACAGCGAGCTGTGTCGAAGGAACGGGAGACCAGTCATGATTCGAGTCGTCAAGCGATACGAGAGTCGCAAGCTGTATGACACCGAGGAGAGCCGCTACGTCTCTCTGGATGAGATTGCCGTTTGGGTGCGCGACGGTCAGGAAGTGCAGATCATCGACAACAGCAGCTCGCAGGATGTGACGGCTCAGACCTTGGCCCAGATCATTCTCGACGAAGGGCGCAATGGCAGATCGAGTATCCCTGCCGATGTGCTGCGCGATTTGGTTCGTTTCGGCGAGAGGACACTGACCAGCGGCGTCGAGCATGTGCAGCAGAGCATGGACAAGATGGTCAAGGCGTCGATCGATCGCCTGGGCCCGGTCCGGCAGGCTCGGGAAGAGATGACTCGGCTTCGGTCGAGGCTCGAGGAGCTCGAAGAGTCTCTCGCCGAGTTGGAGGCCTCCGGTGTCGTGGATGAGACCGACCTGGAGACTGTGCGGAAGAACGCGCCCGCCAAGAAAGCAGCTGCGAAGAAAGCCGCCTCGGCGAAGCAAGCCAAATAGAAGGCTCGGTACGAAGCCGGGCACGACGCATGCTCGAGAGGTGTTGATTGATTTTCGAAGGATCCCTGGGATCAGGCAGACAGAGGAGACAGGCAGATGACCAAAAAGAGCAAGGCGGATATCCAGAACGAAGTCGTGGAGTCGGCCCAGAAGATCTGGCTGGCGGGAATCGGTGCTCTGGCCACAGCGGAGGAAGAGGGCTCGAAGCTCTTCAATTCGCTGGTGAAGAAGGGCGAGACCTACGAAGCGCGAAGCAAGCAGCGGGTGGACGAGGTCAAGGCTCGGGTGGAAGAAGTCGTTGGCAAGGCCGAAGGCTCGATCGAGCAGCTGGGTGATGTGCTCGATGAGAAGGTGGCGGATGCCATCCAGCGACTCGGCGTTCCCAGCCGCAACGAGATCGCCAAGCTGACCAAGAGTGTCGAGGAGTTGACCGTCAAGGTGGATCAGCTCAAGGCGACGCCGGCCAAGAAAGCACCGACCAAGAAGACTTCGTCGTCGAAAGCCAAATAGAAGATCGGAGCCGTAATGGCGAACCCAACGCGGGGCAGTGAACAGGCCGAGTGTCGAGTCGGTCTGGCTCTGGCAGGAGGCGGACCCGCTGGGGCGATCTATGAGCTCGGGGCCCTGCGGGCTCTCGAGGAAGCGGTCGATGAGCTGGACCTGAACAACCTTTGCGTCTACGTAGGGGTCAGTGCTGGTGCCTTCATCTCCGCCAACATCGCCAACCACCTGACCACGACCCAAATGTGTCGGGCGGTGCTCAAGTACCAGCCCGGTGACAATCCGTTCGTACCGGAGACCTTTCTGACGCCGGCCATGAATGAGTGGTTGCGCCGTGGAGCTTCGGTACCCAGGCTATTCGTCGAATCCCTCTGGAAGTACGCCCGCAACCCCAGAGATCTGACCGTGGTCGAGTCTCTGATGCACCTCTCGAGGGCCCTACCGGTAGGCCTCTTCGACAATCAGCCGGTTGCAGACTATATGGAGCGAATCCTCCAGCATCCTGGGCGTACCAATAATTTTGGTGAGCTCGACAAAAAGCTCATTCTTGTAGCGGCGGATCTGGATTCCGGCCAGTCCGTACGATTCGGTGAGGCGCCAGTCGATAAGGTCCCGATTTCGCTGGCAGTCCAGGCCAGCACGGCGCTCCCCGGCCTCTACCCGCCGGTGGAAATCGAGGGCCGCCACTATGTGGATGGTGTGCTGCTCAAGACCATGCACGCGTCGGTGGCTCTGGACGCAGGAGCCCGATTGCTCTTCTGCTTGAACCCCATTGTCCCAGTGGACACGGCTCAGGCGGTGAGCGAGGGCGTGATGAAGCGGGGCAAGCTCATCCATCGCGGCCTGCCGACAGTACTCTCACAGGCGCTACGCACGGTCATTCGATCGCGACTCGGGGCTGGCTTCGAAAGCTACCAGGAGAAGTACCCAGAGGCGGACGTTTTCCTCTTCGAGCCCCCCTCCGACGACTACCGGATGTTCTTCACCAACGTCTTCGCCTTCTCGTCACGCGTGCTCATACTCGATCACGCCTACCGGGCCATGCGACGTCAGCTACTGG
>JARFQS010000451.1 GCA_029287645.1 Thermoanaerobaculia bacterium
CTTCTCGGCACGCCACACGATGCGCATTGCGCAGCGCCTGTACGAGGGCATGGACTACAACGGCGATCGGATCGGCCTCATCACGTACATGCGAACCGACTCGGTCACCTTGGCAGGTCGAGCCCTGCAGGAAGCACAAGAGGTGATCCGCGACAAGTACGGCGAGGCCTATGCGAAGGGACCGCGTCGCTACGCCACCAAGACCAAAGGTGCTCAGGAGGCACACGAGGCCATCCGCCCCACGAAACTGTCGCGCACCCCCGACAAGCTCAGAAAGTACCTGTCGAACGACGAGTTGCGCTTGTACGACCTGATCTGGAAGCGCACGGTTGCCAGCCAGATGGCCGAGGCCCGCCTGCGCCGAACGGCGATCGAGATCACCGCAACGGCCGAGGACCCTGCGTCACAAGGTGTCTTCTCCGCCACCGGTACGACCATCGAGTTCCCCGGATTCCTGAGGGCCTATGTCGAGGGATCGGACGACCCCTCAGCGGACCTGGCCGACAAGGAAGTCATCCTGCCGCATCTGGAGACCGGAGAGGAGTGTGATCCAGAGCACCTCGAGCCCAAGCAGCGCGAGACCCTGCCTCCGGCGCGCTACTCCGAGGCCAGCCTCGTCAAGAAGCTCGAAGCCGAGGGAATCGGACGGCCTTCGACCTACGCCAGCATCCTCGACACCATCCAGCAGCGTGGCTACGTCGTCAAACAGAACAACGCCCTGGTGCCGACCTTTACGGCCTTCGCCGTGACCGAGCTTCTGGAGAAGCACTTCGCCGACCTGGTGGACACGAGCTTCACGGCCCGCATGGAGCAACAGTTGGATGACATCGCGGCCGGGACCCTCGACTGGAAGGATCATCTGCACAGCTTCTACTTCGGCGAGGGCGACGAGGAGGTCGGCCTGGAGGACCAGATCAAGGAAGAAGAGCCCAAGATCGACTTCCCCGCCATCGAGATCGGCCCGCATCCGGAGTCGGGCCAGCCGATCGTCATGCGGGTCGGACGCTACGGGCCCTACCTCCAGGTCGAGGAGCCGGATGGCGAGAAGGTCCACGCCTCCGTTCCCGATGACGTGGCTCCCGCCGACCTGACGGTCGACGAGGCGGTCAGGATGCTGGAGAAGGCCAAGCAGGGGGCCCAACTCCTCGGACACCATCCGGAGAGCCACGAGAACGTCTATCTGGCCCATGGCCGCTATGGAGCCTACGTACAGCTCGGTGAGACCCCCGACAGAGGATCGAAGGATCCGAAGCCCAAGAGGGCCTCACTGCCAAAAGACGCGGTCGAAGAGGAAGTGACCCTGGACAAGGCCCTCCTCTGGCTCTCCCTGCCCCGCACTCTGGGCGTCGATCCCGAGACCGAAGAGGAAGTCATTGCCGCCAGCGGCCGTTTTGGCCCCTTCATCAAGCGTGGCAAGGACACACGGTCCCTGACAGCGCAGGACGATGTGTATTCGGTCGAGCTGCCTCGCGCCCTGGAGCTCCTGGCCCAGCCCAAGGGTCGACGCGGTCGTCAGCGCGCCTCCCGGACGGTCTTGAAGGATTTCGGTGCCTTCGAGGGGGGCGGCAATGTGCAACTCGTCGATGGCCCCTACGGCCCGTACCTCACGAATGGTGACCTCAACGCTTCACTTCCCAAAGGCACGGACGCAGCCAGCCTGACAGCCGAGACCGCTTCCACGCTGCTGCGGGAGCGCGGCAAGCCACCCAAGCGTCGGCGGAAGCGCTCCTCGAAGTAGGCGACCCCGAAGCCCTCCACGTCCCGGGTGGCGCACCTCTACCGGATGAGCGCTGGCCCTCGCGCCAGACTTATAATCCCCGACAGAGTGATCGGTCCGATAACCATCGTCGGTGGCGGACTGGCAGGCAGCGAATGCGCCTTCCAGCTGGCGAATCGGGGCATCCGTGTCGAGCTGTCGGAGTTGCTCCCGGTTCGATCCACTCCAGGTCACCAGACAGTCCGTTTGGCGGAGTTTGTCTGCAGCAACTCCCTGAGGAGCGACGACCCTTTTCATGCGGCAGCTCTCCTGAAACGGGAAATGGAGCGCTTCGGATCACTCGTCATTGCTGCAGCGCGAGAGGCGGCCGTCCCGGCCGGCGGAGCGCTTGCCGTCGATCGCGACCGGTTTGCAGATCGGATTACCGAAGCCGTCTCCAGTCATCCTCTGATTCAGCTTCGCCGCCGCGAAGAGGAGCGCATTCCGGAAGGCGAGGTCGTCCTGGCTAGCGGCCCCCTGACCTCCGACACCCTGGCCGCAGAGCTGCTGAAGCTTCTCGATGACGAGTCACTGTACTTCTACGACTCCATCGCTCCGATCGTGGACATCGAGAGCCTGGACATGGAGCGCCTCTTCTGGGCTTCCCGCTATGACAAGGGCAGTGGCGACGATTACTTGAACGCTCCGATGACCGGAGAGGAATATCTGGCGTTTCATCAGGCCGTCCTCGATGCGGAGCTCGCGCCACTTCACGACTTCGAGAAAGACCTCTTCTTCGAGGGTTGCCTGCCCATCGAAGAGCTGGCGAAACGGGGAGTGGACACCTTGCGGTTCGGACCCATGAAGCCGGTGGGGCTTCGGCTCGCCGACGGCACCCGGCCGTACGCCGTGGTCCAGCTGCGAAGGGAGAGCCTGGCCCGCGAGCACTTCAATCTGGTGGGCTTCCAGACTCGCATGAAATGGCCAGAGCAGAAACGGGTCCTGGCCTTGATTCCCGGCTTCCAGAACGCCGAGTTCGTCCGACTGGGGCAGGTGCACCGCAATACGTTCGTCAACGCACCCCGGCACCTCGACCCTTTCTACCGGATTCACACAACGCCCAGGGTGCGGCTGGCTGGACAGATCACGGGTGTCGAGGGCTACCTGGAGTCCGCCGCCACCGGGTTGGCGATCGCCATCTACCTGGCGCTGCAACTTCAGGGTACCGAGCCCGAGCCGCTCCCGTCGACCACGGCATTCGGAGCACTGGCCCGGCATCTGACGGAGTCGGACCCGAAAGGCTTCCAACCCGCCAACATCAATTACGGCCTCTTCCCCGAGCTGACTCGCCGCGTACCCAAACGGCAGCGGCGGCAGGCATTCGCCGAACGGGCTCGTGAAGATCTCGACCAGTGGGCGTCACGGCACGCCATCGAGCTGAACGAGCTCCCAGAGCAGGCCATTGCGAGGGGTGCCTCCTGAAAGACCTGATCCGCCGATTCCTGGAGCACCTGGAAGAGGAGCGAGGCTTCTCATCCCACACGGTGCGCGCCTATGAGGCAGACCTGAGGCGCTTCCTGCAGTTCCTCGCCGTGGATTTCCTGAGCGAGGCACCGGGATCCATCCGACCGGACTCCATAGACGCTTTGGCGGTCAGGTCGTTTCTCGCGTCCCAAGCCAGAGCCGGTCGGGGACCCCAATCCCAGGCCCGAAGCCTCTCCGCCCTGCGAAGCCTGTTTCGTTTCGGCTGTCGCGAAGGTACCCTCCAGAGCAATCCGGCGGAGGGGGTCCGTACTCCGAAGCAGGCAAGATCGCTCCCCCGACACCTGCGTCCCGGAGAAGTCGAAAACCTGTTGGAGGCGGCCAACGGTGACGAGCCGCTCGCGCGACGGGACTCGGCCATCCTGGAGCTGCTCTACGCATCGGGCCTCCGTGTCAGCGAGCTCGCGGATCTGGACTGGCCGGATCTGAATTTGAAAGCCAGGACCTTGCGGGTAATGGGCAAGGGTGGCAAGGAGCGGATGGTGCCCTTCGGGAAACCGGCTGCCCAGGCCCTCACGCGATGGATGCAGGTCTGGGAAGACGTTCGAGCTCCGGCGCAGGGTCCCGAGGAGCCTGTCTTCCTGAACTACCGCGGCACCCGCCTCAGCGCCCGTTCCGTGCGGCGCATCATCGACCGCTACGTCGAGAAGGCAGCCCTGGCGGCCGGCGTGCATCCGCATACCCTGAGACACACCTTCGCGACGCACCTCCTGGAGGGCGGCGCCGACCTGCGGACGATCCAGGAGCTCCTCGGGCACAGCTCGCTGTCCACGACCCAGAAATATACCCACCTCGAGCTCGAGCGGCTTTTGCAGGTCTACCGGGAAGCTCATCCCAGAGCCAAGGAAAACTCATGAGCGGCTCGGATTCCCAGGATGACGGCACTCTACGCGCGAAGCGCTTCACTTGCACACCTGCGGGCGTAATCGCCTCCAGTCGTAGGCGCTTTTCAGGTTTTCTCCTGGTCCTCGCCCTCATCATGGCCGCGGCGACCGTAGCCATGCTGCTGGCCGGCCGTCTCGTACCCGCTCTGTTGGCAGCCGCAGTCGGTCTCGTCGTCGGGATGGCATGGAGGATGAGCCGGGAGCTGAGTCCGCAGTGGATGGAGGTCTCCCAAGGGCTGCTGACGGTACAGACAGCCACCCTCCGCTTCGAGGTGCCCCTCGAAGGGGCGACCACCAGATCCCTCGATCGAGAAGAAACGGATCACCTCCGCGGATTGGCATCGACGGGTGGTCTCGTAGCCGGGGTCGGCGGATTCGACTCCCACCTGCTCGGCGAGTTCGACCTCTACGCCACGGATTTCGACAATGCTGTCCTTTTGGAGAGTGCCGAAGAACGGTTCGTCGTCACACCCGACAATCCGGCGGGGTTCTTGAAAGCGGCGATCAGGGCCGGTGCCACGACCGCAGGGCCCCTGCTACAATCCGAGGCCCATGAATAGCTTCTCTGCCACCACCATTCTGATGGTCCGCCGTGACGGGAAGACCTGCATGGCGAGTGATGGCCAGGTGACCTTCAACAACACGGTCATCAAGGCGAGTGCCAACAAGGTGAAGCGCGCCGGCAAGGGTCAGGTTCTGGTCGGATTCGCCGGTGGCGCCGCCGACGGGCTGGCGCTCTACAGCCGATTCGAGGCCAAGCTCGACGAGTTCCAGGGCAATCTGGAGCGCGCGGTCGTCGAGCTGGCGAAGGACTGGCGCACCGATCGCGTCTTGCGCCCACTCCAGGCCCAGATGATCGTCGCCGACGACGAGAAGAGCTTCCTGGTCTCCGGCAACGGTGATCTCATGCAGCCGGATGAAGACGGAATTCTCGCCATTGGCTCCGGTGCCAATTTCGCCCTGGCCGCCGCCCGCGCGCTCGTCGACCACACCGACATGCCAGCCGTCGAGATCGTTCGCCAGGCGATGAAGATCGCCGCCGACATCTGCGTTTTCACCAATCACCAACTC
>JARFQS010000480.1 GCA_029287645.1 Thermoanaerobaculia bacterium
GATGTGTATAAGAGACAGGGAATAGATAGGTCACGCTCACCAGCAGAATCGCACCGGTGAAGTAGAGAACCGGGACACCGATCTTGAAGAACCCATCCAGTGATTGCAGGTGCAGCACGAATGAGGGAATCGGCTCCGCGAAGAATCGGAAATGCCTGAGGAGCACGATCAAGAAGGACCAGTGAAGGCCGATCGCTCCGGCCCACAGCCACTTGTCGCGGCCGTAGGCGAGATTCCCGTCTTCCTTCAGCTTCGCCTTGGTGTTCCGGAACAAGGAGCGGAAGAAGAGGACCTCCAGCGCCATCCTGCCCAGAACCCCAATCAGGTTGTGGGGGTTCTCGAGGTTCTCCTCCTTGATGAACGCCAGGCTCTTCTGCTGGCCACTGGTCGTGGTGATCCGGAAGGGCACCGCCGAGCCAGCCCACTTGAGAACGCGATAGCTGAATCCCAGGAGGAACAGGGCGACCGCGCCGTACGGAACGATGACCCCGAACACGTACTCGAGATTCGCCCCAGCAACGCCCAGGGCTACGATCAAGAGAAGAACTGCAACTGCGAGAGCAGCAATTACGGCATTCATCCGCCCATACCTCGCGCCATGCACATTTCAGACGTCATCATCGATGGGTTCTTCCTCATGCTGTGAAATCGCAGACCTCCCCTTCACCGTGCCCAGCGCCCTGGCCGCCCTGCTCTCGATCTCTCTGTTCCTGACCTGGTGAAGGTTCTCCCGGCATTCCGTGTATTTCTCGAAGGCGAGAAGAGCGACCCGGTCGACTCTCGATTCCAGCTCTGCCAACTCGTTCCACTTCTCGAGGCTCCGGATCCGATCGCCGATCTCCGCCCGTATCACCGCCTTCAAGTCGAAGACGAATCCGATCGTCTCGGTGGGCGTAAATTCCTGGACCGAACGGATCCGGACGATTCCGTCGAGAGCCTCCAGAAGTCGATCGGCGTCCATCTCCGACGCGACCTGGTCGTAGATGGGCCCGATGCTCTGAGTGATCGCATACCCCACGGGGTTCTGGAACCGGTCCTTCTGCTTCGCCAGGAATCCGGATGTGACGTCGGGATAGGTTCCGATGATCCGCTCGAACCAGCCTTCAAGAATGGCCTCGCGGTTCTCTTCCAAGAGAGCTGACAGCTCCATGTCTCACCGTAAAGCCATTGACGGCGCTGCTCCTCCACCCCGGCGACGATTCGCTTCACGAGCTTCTGGAAAGCCCGGCTCACTCAGGCTCCGAAGACAGCGACTCTCTTCTTGATCAGCGGTGGCTTCGATACGCTCATCTCCCGACGCACGCGGCTCCCGGTCCAAGGGACCGAGTTCATCCCGAATCGCTGCCACCAGCCAAAGAAAGCGGTGCTTACACGCAGCCAGTCGGCTTGGCGAGCCCCGCCACTTTGCAGGCACCCTTCGCCGGACCCGAGGGGAACAGCTCGTAGATCTGCTTCAGCGGAACGGTGCCCTTGCAGAGCTTCCGGATCATCGGGGCCGTCCCAAATTCCGCGACATACTCGCGAATGTAGTTGACGACCTTCCAGTGCTCGTCGGTCATCGCATCCACGCCTTCGGTGGTAGCGAGCGCCGCCGCAATTTCCTCGGTCCAGAGATCCGGCTCCGCCATGAAACCATCTTCGTCGACTTCGATCGAGATATCACCATGTTCGAACAATGCCATTTCGCTTTCCTCAGAATCTGGTTGCGAGTCGGTGGCTCGTATCCACCGGCTCTGTTAGTGCATCTCAATATATCCACACGGGCAGACTTCAGAGCACTTCTTGCAGCCCGTGCAGAAATCCAACTTGATCTTGTACGGTTCTCCCTTGGTGAGAGGCTTGACGATCGCGTTGTCCTGGCAGAAGCTCCAGCAGGTGCCACAGTCGAAGCACTTGCCGCAGCTCATGCACCTCTTCGCTTCGGTAGTCGCCTCTTCCGCCGTGTAGGTGCTCGTGATCTCCGCGGCCATTTCCTTGAGCCGCTCGTCGACGGGCATCTCCTTCAACGGGACTCTCTGAGCCTCTTTGTAGTAACCGAGCTGCATCTTCTCGGCCAGGACCACACCCAGCGGTGCCGAGTCCGGCAGCGGATCCTGTGCACCGTCGATCATCTCGTCGATCGCGACTGCGGCCGCATTGCCATGCCCAATGGCGTCAATGGCCAGACCGAGATTGATGTTATCTCCACCGGAGTAGACACCATCGAGCTTCGTCTTCATCTTCTCGTCGACTTTGATCCAGTCCTTGCCCTCGATGAGCTCGCTGAACCCCTCAAAGTCCGGAGCCTGGCTGACCGCGGCGATCAGGCAGGTGAAGTCCATGTCGAAGGTGTCTCCTTCGATCGGCACCGGTCGACGCCGACCAGAGGAATCGGGCTCGCCGAGCTCCATCCGCTGACACTTCATGCCGACCGCCTTGCCGTTCTCCGTGTAGATCTCCATCGGCGCGGCCAGGTAGTCGATCTTGACGTCCTCCAGTTCGGCACCCTCGATCTCCTCGTCGTTGGCCGGCATCTCCTTTCGGGTGCGGCGGTAGACGATCGCGACCTCGGCGCCCAGACGGCGGGAGACGCGCGCGGCGTCGACAGCCGTATCCCCACCGCCGATCACCAGCACCTTGTCACCGACATCGACCTTCTCACCGGAGTTCACCCGGTGCAGGAAGTCGGTACCGGTGAAGACATTGGGTGCATCTTCGCCCTCGACCCGCAGCTCGATGCCGTGATGCGCACCCAGGGCCACGAAGATCGCCTTGTACTCCTTGCGCAGGTCGTCGAGAGAGATCTCGGTGCCCACCGCCGTGTTCAGCCGCAGCTCCACGCCGAGCTCCAGAATGCGGGCGAGCTCCGCGTCCAGCACGTCCGTGGGCAGGCGGTAGTCGGGACTCCCGGACCGGAGCCTGCCCCCAGCATGGGGGAAGGCCTCGAACACGGTGACCGGATAACCCCTTCGAGCCAGCTGATACGCGGCGGTCAAGCCACCCGGGCCCGAGCCGACCACGGCGATCTTCTCGGATCGCGCCTCGCCGTTGAGCTTCGTCGGCTTCAGACCCTTCTCGAGGCCGAAATCCCCGATGAACCTCTCGACGGCGTTGATGCCGACCGCCCCCTCCTTCTCCTTGCGATTGCACGCGCTCTCGCAGGGATGCGGACAGACCCGCCCGCAGGTGGAGGGAAACGGCGTCGTCTCCATGAAGATGTAGAAGGCCTCCTCGAAGGCCTGGTCGTAGGACTTCTCGAACTCCTCCGCCTTCGAGATCGTCATCAGCATCTCGCGGATGGCGTTGTGGTTGGGGCACCCGTTCATACACGGGGGCAGAGATTCGACGAGCTGCGGTCGCAGGCCGGAATCCTGTGAGCTGGATCCAGCGCCGCTACCCCTCATTCCCCCCAGCTTCTTCTTCTTCTTCTTTGCAACTTTTGCCATGATCTCAGCTTCCTGGGTGGGTCAAATCGCTTCCGATCCAAACCAGCCGTTCGTCCCGTTGCTCTCGGTCCTTGTATTCCTGTGTCTCGTAGCGTGATCGGCGGCCCTCGACACCATTGCCGGGGCCCAGCTCTCCACGCCATCAGCGTGAACGTGCGTGTAACACGCGAGGGTATTGGAGCGAACCAGTCCGTCCCGCTCACCGCCCAGCCCCACTCCAGACGTGACGCTCATGCAGCTTTCCTCGCCTCGCGAACCCTCGACCAGCCCCGAGTAGTGGAACTCATGCCCGCGAAGCGAGGTGCCGACCGCGTAGAACGGATTGGGTGAGTCCACCCGCACGGACGTGTAGCCATGCCCTACCGGCTTCCGATGCATTTCCAGATCGACCGGGAAGAGACCCGCCATCGGGTAGACGACATCGCCGCAGCGCAGCGACCTGGCCAGGTAGATCAAGCCGCCGCATTCGGCGTAGATGGGCAGGCCCTCCAGGGCCTTCTCCTTCACTGCCTGCATCATCGACCGGTTCCGGACCAGCTGCTCGGCGTGGGTCTCCGGAAAGCCTCCACCAACGTAGAGGCCGTCCACCTCCGGCAGACGTTGATCGCTCAGGGACGACACTGGCACCAGCTTCGCCCCCCTGGCCTCCAACGCCTCCAGGTTCTCGGGGTAGTAGAAGGTGAAGACGGAATCCTTGAAATAGCCGATCCTCACCCGCTCGGAAGGCGCACTCCGCGAACCCGCGGGGGTGCAGCTCACCGAGCCGGCCGACCGGGCGACCTCGATGATTCCGTCGATGTCGAGAAACCGCTCGGCGATTTCGCGAAGCCTCGGCTGGAGGCCCGCACTGTCCCGGTACTCGGACGGGGTGATCAGACCCAGATGACGTCCCGGGATCAGCGCCGCATCGGCGCCGAGCTTCGGAATGGCTCCCAGAACTGGAAGCCCGGTGTACTTCCGGATCGAGTCGCTCGATACCCTGAGATGCCGTTCGCCAGCCACGCGATTCAGAATGGCTCCCGAGATCTTCAGATCGGGATCGAAATCGACACATCCCTTCACGATCGCCGCGGACGTCCGGGTCGATTTTGCCGCGTTGACGACCAGCACGACGGGGGCCTGGATCAGCTTCGCCAGCTGCGCGGTACTGTGAGTTCCCGAGTCGTCCCTTCCGTCGAAGATGCCCCGGTTGCCCTCGAC
>JARFQS010000501.1 GCA_029287645.1 Thermoanaerobaculia bacterium
TTGCCGACCGTGTAGCCGAGGGGCGCGATGTCGACGCTCTCGAGCTCTCTCAACTCCTGTGCCACCGCGGCGGCGAACGATCTGTACTTTCCCCTGGCGGGCCGTGAGATCACTGCGGCGCGCAAGTTGCGGGTGATCCGAGTCTTGACCGCCTGCTTCGGCCTGGTGCAGATCGCGGTCGGGATCGCGGGTCAGTGGCTCCAATCGACGGTGGTGGCCAGCGTCCTGGGCATTGCCGCCTTTACCACGGGGATCGTTCTGGGAGTCTTCTTCCTCGGCATCTTCACCGACCGCGTCGGACAGCGAGCCGCCCTGGTCGGTCTCGTGGTCGGTCTCGTCGGCATGCTGATCGTTTTCTTCGCGACGCCCCTGGCTTGGCCATGGTTCGCCCTGGTCGGTTCACTGGGAACGTTCGCCGCCGGGCTGGCAGCGAGCTATGTGTGGCCCCGAGGAGCCATATCGGCGGCTCAGTAGAGCAGAAAGGGTTGCCGGGCCTGGCGCCACTGTTCGTGATCCTGCCGGTCCGCAGCCAGGAGCTCCTCGATGGATCTTCCGGCCCGTAGGTCCTCGAGGACCCGAGGCGTCCCCAGGAGGCGGCTCAGTACCTCTCCGTGGCTCAGCCACTCGAAGTCGTCGCCACCCATCAGCTCCTGGAGCAGGGCAACCCCGAGAGTGTAGGGCTCCGCAGCTTGCGGGTCGGTGACCAGAACCTGTCGGCCGACGCACTCCTGACCCACGAACTTCGGGGAGGGCGCCGCCGGAGAGGCGGCAGGCACGAATCGAGCGGCTTCGAGAGAGAAGCCCGGGACCGACAGCTGAAGATCCTCTGGAGTCAGCCAGGGAGCGCCAATCAGCAAGAAGGGGGCCGGTGTGCCGCGGCCCTCGGAGAGGTTTGTCCCCTCCAGGAGCGCGGTTCCAGGGTAGGCCAGCGCGGCGTCAGGGCTTCTCAGGTTGGGCGAGGGAGAGACCCAGTCTCTACCCGTGTCCTCCCAGGCCATCCACCGATGCCAACCCAGCATGGGAACCACAGTCAGCCGGGCGGGTTCTTCGAGCTGGGAATTGACGAAACGGGCCATCTCACCGAGCGTCAATCCGTGGACCAACGGTCCTGGTGCCAGGTTGACGAAAGAGGCCGGTGTCACATCCCTGGGCGCGCTGACGGGTCCCTCGACTCGGTTGCCGCCCAACGGGTTGGGCCGGTCCAACACTACGAACTCGAGGCCGGCATCCGCCGCTGCCTCCAAGCAGTAGATGAGTGTGCTGACGTAGGTGTAGAAACGGACCCCGGCGCCTTGCAGATCGAACACCAGAGCATCGAGCCCCGCGAGGGACTCGGGGGAGGGGCGTCGTTGGTCGCCGTAGAGACTCACCACCGGCAGTCCGCTGACAGGGTCGAGACCACTATCGACGTGCTCGCCGGCAGCCGCCCGACCCCGCAGGCCATGCTCGGGCGAGAACAGGCGCTCGACATCGAATCCCCGGTCGCGCAGAACATCGATGGCATGTCGTCCGTCGGAGGAGACCGAAGCGGCGTGGACCACGAGGCCGAGCCTCTTGCCAGCGAGCGAATCGAGCTCACCCACATCGACCTGCTCGAGGCCGACTTGGACCACGGGCGCCTCGAGAGCGCGGATCACGGCATCGGCTACGGCCGGTCTTACCTTTCGGATCAGATTGTTCTCCCGCGTCGGATGCACGCGATTGGTCAACAGAATCAAGAACAGCTCACGCTCAGGATCGACCCACATCGAGGTGCCGGTATAACCGAGATGCCCGAAGGAGTTGGGTGAGAAGTAGTTGCCCGCCGAGGACTTTTCGGCCGACTTCGTATCCCAACCGATCGCCCGATCCGAGCCGGGAACCCCCGCTCTCTCGGCCCATGCCTCGACGATGTCGCGAGAGACGATTCTCCGGTGCTCGAAGACGCCTCCATTGAGAATCATCTGGAGGAATCGAGCGACATCCGCGGCGGTGCTGAAGAGGCCAGCATGCGGCGCGACACCACCCATGGCATGGGCATTCTCGTCATGGACCTCTCCATGGGCCACGTAACCGCGCCAGGGATCGTCTTCCGTTGGCGCGATGCGCGCCCGCAGGCTCTCATCTGGCAAGAAGCCTGTGTCGGTCATCCCCAGCGGTCCGTAGACCCTCTCCTCGACGAAGACTTCCATCGGTTGACCGGCCACCCGCTCGAGGATCTCTCCCAGCAGGATCATTCCGTAGTCGCTGTAGACCGATTGGGTACCCGGCTCGTAGTCGAGGTCCATGCCCTGGAGGCGCTCCAGATAGGCCTTTTTGCCCTGGATCTCGTTGTAGAGATCCCCGTAGGCCACCAGGCCCGAGGAGTGGGTCAGTAGTTGGCGAACCGTGACCTTCTCCTTACCGGGTCCCACGAACAGAGGCAGATAGTCCACGACGGGCTTGTCCAGATCGAGGGCCCCCTCGTCGACCAGAATCATCGCCATGATCGTCGTGGCGAGGACCTTCGTGAGGCTGGCCAGGTCGTAGACCGTGTCGACCGCGACTTCCGGAGCTCCTGCCTCGTAGGAGAGTCGGCCAAACGGATAGAGATGCGCCAGCTCGCCCCGGTAACCCACGGCCAGGACGCCCCCGGGAAAGGCGCCCTGTTCTACGAACTCGTCGAGCAGGCGATCTACCCCCTCGAGGCCATCGGCTCGAAAGCCGTCCTCCTCGGGCGAGGCCTGCGGCAGCGTCATCTCTCTCCGAGCCAGCTCGATGCCGTGACCGTAGGAGTAGAGGTCGGGCAGGGTCACGGGCAGCTTGCCCCGGACGTCGAACTCTCCGAAGAGGGCACCGATCGCGGCGCGCTGACTCGAAGCGGCCGAACCGTACGTAGTCATGAAGACCGGGACTTCGGGGATCTCGGCGAGGAAGTAGGGGCTGCCGTAGGACAGAACGATCACCGGAGTTCCGGTGTCCTCGAGACGCTGGACCAAACGGGCCTGGGCGGGCGACAGATCGTCTGCGGATCTCACCCAGATGAAGGAGGAGACGAGTACGTGGGTGTAGGCGGGAGCCACCTCGAGGATCTTGTCCATCGTTTCGGGAGAGACTTCCCGACCCAGGGTGAAGGTCCTGGTTTCGATGCCGCGGGCCCGAAGCTCCGCTTCTGGCAGGCCCCGGATGGCTCGGTCGCGGAGTCCGGTGGAGATGACGACATGAAGGATCCTGAGGGGCTCTTCGGCCTCGAGTGGCAGGATGTCGCCTTCGTTGCGTAGCACCGTGACCGAGTCCCTCGCCACCTTCAGGGCACGGTCGAGGTCCTGCGGGCGAGCGATGCTTCGTCCCAGCGCCTCCGGGTCGACCCGGCGGTTCTTGTGTAGGCCCAGCCGAGCTTTCGTCTCCAGAACCCGGCGCACCGAAGTGTCGAGACGCTCTTCGCTCAACTGTCCTTCCTCGACAGCTCTTACAAGGGACTGGATCGCGACCCGTACGTCGGCGGGCAGCAGAACGACATCGGCCCCGGCCTGGACGGACCGAACGGCGGCTTCACCGGCCCAGGCGGGACGTATACCGGCCATTTCCAGGGCGTCGGTGACGATCAGTCCGTCGAAACCGAGCTCGTCGCGGAGCAGGTCGTGCGAGATGGACGGCGAGAGCGTCGCCGGCGCTCCCGAAGGATCGATAGAAGGCAGAGCCACATGGGCCGTCATGATCGAGTCGACACCGGCCTCGACCGCGGCTCGGAAGGGCACCAACTCGACGGACTCCAGCCGCTCGCGGTCGACCCCGACCACGGGGCGCTCGTAATGGCTGTCGGACGAGGTGTCGCCGTGACCGGGAAAGTGCTTGGCCGTGGTCAACATGCCGCCCTGGCGCGCGCCTTCGACATAGGCTCGGACCATGCTTGCCACGAGATCGGGGTCCTCACCATAGGAACGGATGTTGATGACCGGATTGGCGGGATTGTTGTTGACGTCGGCCACCGGTGCGAGTGCCCAGTGAATACCCAGAGCGCGACCCTCCCGGGCGGTCACCTCCCCCGTGAAGCGGGCGGCCTCCTCCGAGCGGGTCGCTCCAACTGCCATGGCCCATGGCAGAGGAACCGTTCCCTCGGGAACGCGAAAGGCCATGCCGCGTTCCACGTCGGCCGACACCAGGAGGGGTACCTCGGCTGCGTTTTGGAGCTCGTTGAGTAGACGCGGAATACTCTCCAACTCGGACCGGAAGACAACCAGGCCACCGACGCGGAGATCGCGCACTTCGGAGAGCAGATCCCGATACGGCTCGGACGCCGGGTTCTCGTAGCGCCCATTGGCTCGGACCATGACCAGCTGTGCCGCTTTCTCCTCCAGGCTCAAGTCTGCGAGCGTGGTCTCGACCCATTTTCGGGCCGACTTCGGTAGCGGTAGAGGCGAGAGCTCGTGGGTGGCACTACTTGCTGCCGGGACGGCTGCGGAGTCGGTGACAGGCAGCGCCAGAGCCGCTGCGAGAAGAGTCGCGACCGAGCAGGCCCTGCGGAGAAATCGGCGCATCACGGTACCCTCTCGATCTTGTGGCCATCCAGCCAGACTTCGGTCAGTTCGGTCTCTTTGAAATCGATTTCGCCCCCCGGAGCAGGCGAGACGACCAGGAAGGATGCCGCCCGACCCTGGCGCAACCGTGGTGGCATCGGCTCTGTACCGGGTTCGCTCACCCAGAGCGCTTGAAGCTCTTCCAGAGAGCTTGCACCTTGGGCACCCAGTGCCTCGAGGCTGTCCGAGAGTGACGCGGATCTGGCTCGAGGGGGCGATCCCGCCAGGACCAGCCGTGGCTGCCGAGAGGGCCCAACGACGACCTCGATCCGTGGCAGACCCGGAGCCGTCAGCTGCTGGACGAGATCTCGGGCCGCCTCGCTGCGGCGCTGGCGAACCGACCAGTACAGAGTTCCGACTCCGAGCCGAGCCAGTCGGGAAAGAGCGGTTTCGTCGAGCCACTTGCGAGCCGACCAGCCCCTGACCCCGATCTCGAACGGGGCTAGCACGAGACTCTCGGCAGCATCCACGATTTGTCCGGCCCCGAGGAAGCGGGCGTCACCGATCTCGGAGATCCGGGATCGGGCCACCGCGCCTCGAGAACAACCGACATCCTGCCGGTCACTTCGCAGGCGGTCGAAAGCGAGATCGGCCCGATAGGCGATGTCAGTGCCCGGCTGCAGGAGGTAACCATCACGCACCACGACGTCGGACCATGAGTTGGATTGATTGCGGTGCAGAGCCTCGTAGACCTCTGGGTCGTAGGCGGAGAGATCGTCGCGGGCCAAACCCTCGAGAACCGTGAGGATGGCCACGAAATTCAGACGTGTCAGGACCGTGAACTCATGCCCCGAGGGCACCCCACCGCTTTCGATGAGGACCACCGGTGTTCCCCAGGCGGTCAGGTTGTCGCCGAAGGCCCGCGGACTCCAGTCTTCGTCATAGCGCGCCATCCCTCCAGGCATGAAGGGGGCGAGCGCCTCCACGATCGCCGCACAGGCGCGCTTGGCGCGTAGCCTGCCGGGCGTAAGCGTGTTGTCCGGATCACCGGCTACCGCCAGAACGGCATTTGTGGCGAGAACACCCGTGTCGCCGACGGTGGTCCGCCGGTTCTGGTCGTGGAGATTGAAGCCCAGCATGGGCTCGTGCTCGTCGCGAATCCGTTTGAGAAGCCTGCCCTCTGGGGAGGCGAGATTCAGCGCGTCGCGGTTGATGTCGATGGCCTGGGCGTTGCGCCGCTCGTAGACCTCGGTGCCGTCTGGATTGAGCATGGGGATCATCAGTAGCGTGAAGGTGTCGAGGATCGACCTCGCAGAAGGCTCGTCGGCATGCTCGAGAAGGAAGTGGGCGATGTCGAGCAGGGCGGGCGTGGCCGAAGGCTCGTCGCCGTGCATCTGCGACCAAAGCAGGATCTTGCTCTCTCCATTGCCAAGGGTGAGCATCTGAATGGAGCGTCCCAGAAAGGAGGCTCCCACCTCTTCGACCCTGACGTCGGCCGGAAATCGCGCCTGGAGGCGCTCGAGGCTCCCCTGCAGGTCGGCATGCCGCAAGCAGGGCGCCGCCGTGGTTTCGAAGCGCTCCTCCGGCCAGGCTTGCCAGAGCTCTGCGGGGGTGAATCCATGCGCCACAAGCGGCAACATTCCAGCGAGAAGCAGTATCGAAATCCTGATCACGAGCGAAATCTCCGAAGCGGGGAATCGGGTCGGTGAGCTGCGTGGCGAAGGGTCTCCCGGCTGGTAGTCTATGCTTTCTCGAGCGAGGGGGGACAGATCATG
>JARFQS010000520.1 GCA_029287645.1 Thermoanaerobaculia bacterium
CCGGTGACCCGGGCTGCTCCGCCCGTACTGATTGCAGCATCGATCTCCAGCTCCGAATTGGTGGTGGCGTCGGTGGCGAAGCCCACGATCGTGCCATTGACGGCCTCGAGCGACAGCTCGAAAGGCCGAATCGGATTCTCCTCCAGGTAGCGGCCGAAGCAATCGTGCAGCTCCACCTGCGCGACGTGAGCCGGGGGCAGATTCTCCAAGTCCTCGGCGATGGCCCCGAAGAACTCCAGCACGTTGATGGTGCCGTCCTCGGCCACGATGATCTCGAGACCCGCATCGTGGATGTCCACCTTCGCGATTTCAGCCGAGGTCGGCAGTAACGCTGCCTGGACGCCGTCGAGCTTCAGCTCACCCCACTTCAACAGCGCACTGTCGGTGACGGTCTCGACGAGATCGAGGCCACCCACGGTGGCCCTACCCTCGAAGGTCACACTGGGGGCATCTTCGCTCGGTTCCAGGTGAGCCTTGCCGCTGGCCGTCAGCTCGCCGGCCTGCAGCTCCACTGGCACGAACTTGCCGACATAGGGCTGGAATTGAGCCAGGTCCAGGCCTTCGACGCCGACTTCCGAATCCACGGTCAGAGGGTTCGCCATCATGGTCCCTGTTGCTGACGCGGGAGCCCCACCGGCGAGCGCCGCGGAAGCTTCGAGTCCCCACTGCGATCCGGGCTCGCTGCTGATCTCCGTCACTACGACGGCCGCGTCGGAGACCTCCACCCGAAAGGGTTCATCGAAGGTGCGATCCTCGAAGGCCGCAGTGGCACTGTTCACCTCGAAGCGGTGAAGCGCTGCAACAGGGGAGTACAGCTCGTTGAGCTTCTCCCAGAGATCCATCAGTTCCTGACGAGTGGTCTCGGGTATGAGCGTCGTCCAGACAGGGGTTCCGTCGGGCTCCAGCCAGACAGACGCGTTCGCGCCCTCGACCACCACCGACTCGGCTTCGAGTCTGGCCTCCGGCCACATGAGTGATCCACCGGAAACCACGATCGAGGGAGCTTGCACCAGGTCGGCCTCCGAATCGGGTGCGCTGACGGACACCTCGGATACCTGCGCTTCGAGACCCTCCACATGCAGTCCCAATCCATCATCGCCCAACCAGACTCGATATCTCAGGTTCGTGGCGATCTCACCTCCCTGGATACCGAACTCGAACTTGTGGCCGATGGCCGGCCACAGGTTCTCGGCGATGATCTTGTCGATGGACAGAGCGCCCTCGAGTCCGAAGGGCTCGACGACCACACTCCCTGTGATCCGGATGGTGCCACCCGCCCAGAGTCCGATCGCGATGTCGTTGGTACCGACCTCGTCCGGAATCGTCGAGATCTCACTGAGCACGATCTGGGCGGGACCACCGGGCCAGAGCAATGGCTCTTCCCGGGCACGATCCTCGAGATCGAAACGAGCTTCGTTGATGTAGATCTGGCGCAGCAGGGCGCGCGGCAGACCGAAGGCCTCACCACTCAAGTCCATGGTGGTTTCGAGCTTCTCCTTGACCTCCAGAACGTTGATGCCGCCGTCTTCGAACCGCCGCAACGCGACATAGGGCTTCTCGATACGTAGCTCTTTGAGCGTGAAGGCCCAGCGGAAGAGGCTCGACGCCTGCAGGTTGGCGTATAGCTCGTCGAAAGACAGCATGGTGGAGCCGGGACGGTCCGGCAGATCGAGCCCCTCCACCGTCAGCGACAGGGTAAACGGGTTACAACGGACGCCTTCGACAGTGACCTCGCGTCCGAGCTTGTCGTGAGCCATCTTCACGATCACCTTCTCGGCGATCCAAGGCACGACGAAGAACCCGATCAGCGTGTAGACGATGAAAGCCGCTACCAGCGCGGAGCGCCAGCTGATCAGCTTCCAAGAAGCGAACCACTCCTTGACCTTGCTCATGAAACTATCCTCCGAAACCCTCGAACCGAAACCTTGATCCTATCCCAGCCTCGACCTGGGTCAGTCGGGCAGGGCGACCGGACTTTCGCCGTCTTCCAGCAGCTGACCGGCGAAGATTCCGGCGTTTCTGACAAAGACGACTGTGGGAAGGTCGCCGATCAGCCCGACCAGCCTCTCGGCGTAGGCGGCCTCCTCCCCCATCGCGGGCTCACTGAGCCCGAGGAAGACCAGATCTGCATCCTTCGACTGCTTCTGAATCAACTCCTGAACATTGGCATCGGCCTCCCACGGAGTGATCTCGATCCTGGCCGAAATCCGATTGTCCTCCAGCATCTGCTCGAGACTCCTCTGGGTACGCTCCTGCATCATCTCGCTGGTGGCGATGCTGCGCACGCAGATCTTTGCCCGGCGCCATTCGCGGTTCAGCGAAACCAGATACGCCAGCAGCAGCAGCATGTCGCCGTTGTTCTGACGTCCACCCCACCAGACGTCGATGCGCTCGGGGCGCTCCTTCCAGCTCAGTGGCCGAATGCGGCTGATGATGGTGGATTTTCCGATCAGGCTGACCTGGCGCATGATGCGCAGCTGGCTCGCCAGCCGCTCCTGCTTCTCGCTCCAGCCGAACATGATCGTGTTCGAGCTGATCCCCGCGATGCCGTTGGCCTGTGCTATGGCGATCACCCCTTCCTCGAAGTTCGAGACGATCTCCACCTCGGAAAAGGCCGCAATGCCCTCTGCGGAGAGCTGTTCGTCCATTTGTCGCCGCTCATCGCCGATTCGCCAAGCATTCATCTCCCTGGAGCCGACAATCACGTTGCTGACCGTCAGCAGGCCTCGATCCTGATTCAGCCACGCAGCGAGTCTCACCAGATCGACCCGCCGGGCGACGTCACCCGCGAAGACCAGGATGTTGG
>JARFQS010000558.1 GCA_029287645.1 Thermoanaerobaculia bacterium
GGGCACTGGCCCTGATCTCGGTCGCACACCCGGACTTTCGTGCCGGGCTCCTCCGAGACGCGATCGAATCACGCTACCTGTCGGCTGACTTCGCCGACGTCGAGGGCAAGATCGTCGTCGGTCCGAAGGAGCTGTCCACGAGCATGCTGCTCACCGATGGATCCCAGATCGGCTTCCGTCCGATCCATCCCACCGATGAGCATCGGATGAGGAATCTCTTCTACGAGCTCTCCCAGCAGACGATCTACTACCGCTTCATGAGTGATCTGAAGCGCCTGCCGCGCAAGCAGATCCAGGACTTCGTCTATATCGATCACCGCAATGACATCGCCGTGGTGGGCACCGTTCCCGAAGCGGACGGCGAACGCATCGTGGCGATCGGCCGCTACTTCCTGGATCCGACCACGAACCTGGCCGAAGTGGCCTTCGTGGTGCTCGATGGTTGGCAAGGCAAGGGGATCGGGACGTTCCTCTTCAATCACCTCATGAAGATCGCCCGGCGCAATGGCATCCGCGGCTTCACGGCCGAGGTGCTATCCCAGAATCGGGCCATGCAAGCGGTCTTCGATCGCAGCAACTGCAAGACCCGTAGCAAGCTGGCCGAAGGTGTCTACAGCTACGAGATGATCTTCGACTGAGTGTCGTCGTCGTTGGTTCCCACCGAGCCGCTCGCGAGTAGCGACGACTCGGCCACCTTTCGAGCCTGGGAGGCCCTGCTCCCGCTGGGGTTCGGCCTGCGATAGGCTGCCCTTTCGGATGATGTCTGGTCGCTCTCTATCCCTTCTCGCCCTGTTGCTGGTCCTCGTCGCTGCCGGCAGCTGCAGAGGCACCAGCGACGAGCCGCAAGAGATCCTGCTGACTCGGGAGCTGGTCACGATCGGCGACGACCAGGTGGGCCTCTCCATGTTGGGACAGGTCTTCCCCCAGGCTTGGGTCTCCGAGCCTGTGAAGCTCCGCGGGGACTACACCCTCGAGTTCTTCCCGATTGTGAGGGGAACAGACGAGTCCGCTCATTTCAGGGTACTCGTCCGGATGGGCCGGATAGATCAGGACATCGCCTTCGTCGAGGCCACCAGGGAGAGTGAGATCAGTCAGTCCGTCTCTCACTTGGCGAGCCCGGTCGAAATCGATCTAGCCCCGTTTCGGGGCAAGACCATCGAGGTGATCGTCTTCCTCGAGGCGCCGGCCGGTGACCGGAAGGGTGTCGTGGGATTGCCACGCCTGAGGCCCCGGTCGACGGACGTCGAGGATCGGTCGCACGACGTCCTGATGATCTGCACCGATACCCTGCGCTGGGACACCTCGATCGGGGAGGCAGGTGGCCGACTCATGCCGGTCTTACACAGCCTGCCGGGCGATGTAGTCACCTATACGCGAGCCTTCAGTGCCGCCAGTTGGACCATGCCTTCGATCACCACGGCGTTGACCGGCTTGTATCCTCGCTATCACGGAACCGGCGAAAGAACCTATTCCGAGTCGACGGATCCACCACCGGGGCATTTCACGTTCGAAACGGGGCTCGGTAAGCCGACCTTCTTGAGTTCCTATCCGAGCGAATTGGAGAGCTTGGCGGAGAAGCTGCTGGAGGCGGGCTATTCGACCCGGTTGGTAGCTGGCAACCCGCTGTACTTCCCGTCAGGACTGGCCAGAGATGGCTTCGAGATTGCTGTGCACGCGAAGGTCTTGCGAGGACCAGTCATCAGTCGGCACGCCAAGGATTTGATCATGTCGGCGGACCCGGAACGACCCCTGTTCCTTCTAGTGCACTATATGGATCCCCACGAGTGGGGGCGTCTCTTCTCCAGGCGATTCGGCCCCCGCTCGAGACCGATCGACAATCGCGAGGGAGCTCGCCAGGCCTATGAAGAGGTCGTCATGCGAAGCGATCAGGCTCTGGGCGTTCTCCTCGGAGACTGGGGTCGACATCGCGGGGGCGACCCCTTGATCGTATTCTGGTCCGACCACGGTGAGCATCTCTCGGAAGAACGTCTGTTCGGGCACGGCAACAGCATGAAGGAAACGCTGCTGAAGGTGCCGTTGGTCATCAGCTACCCACCCGGTCTGCTCGGGAGGGCGGCAGAGGCAGACAGGCCGATCTCGCTTGCCGACCTGACACCGACCGTCCTCGACGCCGTGGGAGTGGACTACGACCCATCCTCCCTGTCCGGCAAATCCCTGTTGAGATCGGCCGTTTCCGGGGCGAGATATCACTTCGCCGACTATCAGCTCTACAGCCGCGAGTTGGCCAGCGTACGTCGAGGCGATCACAAGCTGGTGATCGACCTCGATTCAGGGCAGACGAAGCTCTGGCAAGTGACGAGGGATGGGCACGAGACGAGAGTCGAGGATGCGGAGATCGAGCGAGAGCTGTACGACGCCTATCAGGACTACCGGGCCGCCGCCCTCGAAGCGAGGCAGCATCTGAGCCCTCCGGAAGACGTGGACCAGGAGGAGGCCCTCGAAGCCTTGAGAGCGCTGGGCTACGTCGAGTGATGAAACGAAGACCGCCGACCCTGATCGGATCGGCGGTCGCGGATGGTTCGGTGATTCCGCTCTAGCCGACTGTCACCGGTTCCGGTTCCTCCAGCTCGGCCATCGGCGGCAGCTCCGGATCGCCGGCCGCCTGGGCATCGACCACGGCAATGGCCGCCATGTTCACCACGTCTTTGGCATCGCAGCCGTACTGCAGCAGGTGAACCGGCTGGTTCATACCGGTGAGGATCGGACCGATGGCTTCGGCCCCGCCCAGGCGCTGCACCAGCTTGAAGCCGACATTGGCGGATTGAATCTCCGGAAAGACCAGCACATTGGCACGGCCTTTCAGGGTGCTGAAGGGATAGAACTCCTCGATCATTCGAGGCTCGACCGCGGAATCGGCCAGCATCTCACCGTCCACCATCAGATCGGGTCGGCGCAGGCGAACCAGCTCGGTGGCCGTCTGCACCTTGGTGACCTGCGGGTGGGAGACGCTGCCGAAGTTGGAGAACGAGAGCATAGCGATGCGGGGCTCGATATGGAAG
>JARFQS010000012.1 GCA_029287645.1 Thermoanaerobaculia bacterium
AAGGCGGCTCGGCTTCTTCGTCGCGCGGTACGACGCCAACATCCTGGTTACCGATACCTACATTGGCGCGATCCTCGATCACCTCGAGGGCCTCGGCCTTCTGGACGATGCCATGGTGATCTTCACTTCGGATCACGGAGAAGGCCTGGGTGAGCACGACGAGCTCTTCGAGCACGGTCGGGAGCCCTACAACACCACGGCCCATGTACCTCTCCTGATCACCCGCAGCGGGGTGGCGCGGGCCTCGAGGCAGGTGGAGCATCCGATCGAGCTGCTGGATCTCTACCCCACTCTCCTCGACACGCTGCAGATTCCACACGGAGATGAGGGCCTCGAGGGCTCCAGCCTTGTACCGTTCCTCGGTCCGATGGGCGCCGTCGAGACAGAGGCTCTGAAACCCTTCCGGTACGCCTTCTCCGAGGCCGGCGGCGGGCAACAGCTCTGGCGTCACTACAAGTCCGTGCAGGACGGCCGTTGGAAGCTCGTCTTCCATCCGGCCGTCGAGAGGGGCGGCCGCAGGCTGCCAGCGACTTTCGAGCTCTACGACCTGGAGTCGGATCCAGCGGAGACCGAGAATCTCGCTGGGAGGCGCGAAGAGGAATTCGACCGGCTCTGGAAGGAGCTCTCGGCCTGGATGGAAAGCACCCCAGAGGTCGGCCAGACAGACTCCGAGTCCGAAGCCTACTCCGAAGAGACCCTCAATGCCCTGAGAGCTCTAGGCTATATCGACTGAGTTTCGGATCCGAGCTGACTTTCGGTTTCTACCAGACCGCTGAGAAACCCTCGGCAGCAAGATCCCAGGTGCGGCCGTAGACGTGGACCTTGTCGGTCGGCCCTTCTGCGTTCTCGAGCGGCAGTCCTGCCAGGGTCCAGGCCAGGATGCTGCCTTCCAGATTGCGCACATCCCATCCCGCCTCCTGCAGCTCCTCTGTGAAGAACCCAGACCGATAGCCCGCGGTGCAATACGGCACTACGACAGCATCTCGATAGGCCTGCGCCTCACGCTGAAACGTCGCGGCGTCGATGGCTCCAGGAATCATCGAGACCTTCATCTCCTCGGGCTTTCGGACGTCGACGAGAACGACCTCTCTGGCCCCCTCCTGAAGTTCCAGCAACTCCTCGATCGTGATGCTCTCGATGGAAGGAAACGAGCTCCGATAGCCTTCGTACAGGGCCTCGAGACGCTCCTTCTTCTCGATGTCGGACAGCTGCTCCGCCTGACCACTTCCACCACAGGCGATGAGCATGCACGCTGCGGCAACTACGACGAAGGCAAGGACTGATGCGAATCTCCTTGAAGACATTTTCAGAGTATACGTCGGCGGTCGACAGGAGGATCGGTCGAGTTAGCTGCCGGCATCGCAGCGATAGAGAGCTGACCGCTAGGAATAGAGCGTCCGACGTGGGGGTGCAGGTCGAGCGCAGCGCAAAGGCCATCGCAGAGCTTGAGAGATCCGGCGCGATGACGTGACAAGGTGGCGGCCCACCCTAAATGTAGGGGAGGGGCTTGCCCCCTCCCATGGGGCCCGCAAGGGGCTCCCCTACATTGCCGACGCAGTCCCCCGGGCGAGCCACCCGGATGGACCTCTACGAGTTGATGGTCAGCCGTTCAGGACCCAGGACCCAAGCCCCAGGCCGGTTGGTCGGAAGGATCTGGCCGCCTCTGCCTAAGAGCAACCGACGGCTCACATCGGGGTTGCGCTCTACTCCTATAGTGCTATATACTTACATATCACTTACAGAGGAGCCCAGCATAGTGCACTTCGTCATCGTCCCTGGCAGCGACCTTCCCATTTACCGCCAGATCATGCGCCAGGTCACCGACGCCCTTTCTGGAGGGCGTCTTCGACCCGGAGACAAGCTGACGTCTCAGCGAGAGTTGGCGGAGCAGCTCGTCGTCTCTCCCCTCACCGTCAAGAAGGCCTACGACGAGCTCGAGAGAGAGGGACTCATCACCACCGAGCGTGGAAGAGGCACTTTCGTGACCGCCGAAGCCTCCGCCGTCGACCCCCGAGAGCAGAGGGAGCGGCTGCGCCCCATGGTTCGGCAGCTACTCTCCCGAGCCCGATTGTCGGGAGTCACGGTCGACGTCCTGGCAGAGCTTCTCAACGAAGAAGAGCAGCACTGGAACACCGAACGGGATCGTCAGTCATAGAGACAACGGAGGTACCACCATGAACGTCGTCGCCTTTCAGAATATTCATCGCTCCTACCACCGAGGGACCCACGTCCTCGACGGAGTTACCTTCGATGTTGAAAAGGGTCGCGTCGTGGGATTGGTGGGCAAGAACGGCGCAGGCAAGACCACTCTCCTGCGAATCGCCATGGGCATGCTCGAGGCGCAGCGGGGAACGGTTCGTCTGTTCGGTCTGGACCCGAGGCGCGAGCCCATGGAGGTCAAACGTCGCGTCGGGTTCGTCTCCGAGGACCAGATCCTGCCACCGTTCATGAAGGTGAGCCAGGTACTGGACCTCCATCGAGGCCTCTTCCCGACCTGGGACGAGGGCATCACCCGGGACCTGATCGATCGATTCGGGATACCGCTCCGCACCAAGATCAGGGCTCTCAGCAAGGGCCAGGCCCGCCAGGTGGCGCTGCTCTGCGCCGTAGCCCACAAACCCGAGCTCTTGTTGTTGGACGAACCGGCGGCGGGGCTCGACCCCGCGGCGCGGCGCGAGTTCCTCGAGACTTCGATCCAGCTTCTCAACCGGACCGGGTCGACCATCCTCTTCTCCTCCCACTACATGACCGACGTGGAGCGACTCGCCGATCGAATCGTGATGCTCCATGAGGGTCGGGTCCTCATCGAAGCCGAGTTGGACGAGCTGCACGACCAGTATTCCCTGGCCCTGGTTCCCCACAACGGCGGCACTTCGAGGGCCGAGGTGGATTCCCTCGAGAGCTGCCTGGGAATTCGCGATCGAAGCGACGCCCTCCACGCGGTCTTCAATCTCGAACCGGATTCGGCGGCCCGCCTCCTGGAGACCGAGCTGGGGATCACCGGCAGTCTGTGCAGGCGAATCGCCCTCGAAGACATGTTCGTGGAGCTCGCAGGAGGACAGCAATGACGATCAACTCGCCTCTCCGCCTCTTCGTGTCTCAAGTCACGCGTGACCGGGCCCTGCGCTCGTCGCCGCTGTGGATCGTCGTAACGGCACTCAACACGAGCGTACTGATGGGGGTTCTCTCCATGCGGCTGGCTCGCGACGAGTCGGGACAACCACCAACGCGGCAACTGGCGCTGGTCCTCGGACTGGCGCTGGCGGTCTATCTGCTCACGAGCGGGGTTCGCAGCCGCTGTCGACGAATCGACATGCCGTTGCCGCTGTCGACCAGGAACCTGTGGATCGTCCACTCCCTTGCGACCTGGCTGGCTGGGTTTCTCATCCTCCTCGCCTCGGTAACCGTCCTGGTCGCGCATCTGTCGATCCTGTCCAGGATCTCGGAGTCCTCGGGATCTCGCGGGGAGCTCGTCGCGGTTGGCACAAAGCTGGCGGCGATCTGGTTCCTGGCCGTCATGGTGACGCAGAGCTATCGCTCCGATCTGCGGAAACCGACGGGACGAAAGTCGATCCTGGTGAGTCTGGCCAC
>JARFQS010000029.1 GCA_029287645.1 Thermoanaerobaculia bacterium
GACATCTTGACCGTCGGTTGAGTTATGTTCGGAACGCTCTCGTCCTGCATGATGGTGATAGAAAGCCCACCGAGGAGAAATATCACGATGGAGATCACCATCGCGTAGATGGGTCGGTAGATGAAGAAGCGACTGAATCCACCCATGGATCAACCTCCCTCGCTCGTGGGTTCTTTCGTGTCCTCGGATTCGGTGTCGGCCTCGGTCTGCGCAGTCTCTGGCTGGGCTGCCTGCTCGAGGGTGTCCGACACCCTGTCGGGCGTCACCGGCATTCCCGGTCGCGCTCTCAAGAGACCCTCGACGATGTAGGTTTCCGAGCCGTCCAGGCCCTCCAGAATCGGCACCATTCCGTCGGGCTCGACGACGCCCAGCTGCACGTAGCGTACTTCGACGAGATTGTCATCACCCACGATATAGACGTAGCGTCCGCCCAGGTCGGTGCCGAGCGCTTCCTCCCGAATCAGCACGGCGTCTTCCAACACCTGCATGGGGATTCGCACACGCACGAACAGGCCGGGGAAGAGTCTCATCTCTTCATTGGCCAGCACGGCGCGCACTTGGATCGTTCCGGTAGCCGCATCGACCTCGTTGGAGACGTAGTCGATAGGACCCTCGAAGGGGAAGTCCTCGTCGATCAAGGTCGCGACCTCCGCCATCGTAGCTTCGCCGCGGTCGAACTTCGCACGGGTGTCATCCGTTCTCAGATCGAGGTTCTTCAACGCCCGCAACACGACCTCCTCCGGGGCATCGAAGTAGACGTACATCGGTTGCATGCGGTTGACCGTGGTTAGCAGGGTTCGCTCGGATCCGCTGACGATGTTGCCGCGATCGACAAGGTTGCGGCCGACCTGCCCAGCAATGGGGGCTCGCACCCGGGTGTAGGAAAGTTGCAGCTCCGCCCGGTCGAGTGCGGCTTCGGCCGAGAGCACCGCAGCTCGCGCCATGTCGCGATTCGCGCGCGCCAGATCGACGTCCGACTGGCTCACCGCGTTGGTCTTGACGGCCTGCTCGACGCGCTTCAAATCGGATTCGGTCCTGGCCAACTCGGCGTGGGCGGACTTCAGGGCTGCATCGGCGGCATCCCGCTCGGCCTTGTAGTTCCGCGGCTCGATGAGAAACAGCTGCCGACCCTCGTCCACGATCGTGCTGGGTTCGAAGTTGATCTGTTCGAGCTCGCCGGTGACCCGTGCGCGCACCTCGACAGACTCGAATGCCGCGGTGCTGCCGAGATGTTCCGAAAAGACGGTGACATCCCGCTGAATGGGCTTGGCCACTCCGACATCGGGGGGTGGAGGGGCGCTTGCCTCTCCACCTCCGCCACAGCCCAGGGCCAGAGTGGCCAGCGTCGCTAGAGTCAGGCAGGTCCGAAGGCTGCCTGTTCGGAATGGAATTCTCATGGCTCACTCCCTGGGCTGTCGGTGGTGGAGAGGATCTCCTGTGCATTCTCCTTCGGTGAGTTGTCCGGGTCTGGTGGGCTCCACCCGCCGCCCAAGGCGCGGTTGAGCGCGATCAGGTTCTGGACGACCTGACCTTCGGATTCGGCCCAGGAATCCTGCTGACTGGCCAGGGTACGCTGTGCGTCCAAGAGATTGAGGAAGTCGGTAAGACCCGACATGTATTGGGTTTTCACGAGTTCGACGGTGCGCTGGCTGGCATCGACAGCCTCGTAGAGGCGGTCGCGCCGCACCTTCTCGCGCTCGTAGGCCACCATGGTGCTCTCGACCTCGTCCAGAGCGAAGAGGACGGTCTGCTCGTAGGCGAACAGAAGCTGTTGCGTCCGCGTCTCCTGTACCCGGATGTTGTTGCGGATCTTGCCGCCGGAGAAGATGTTCCAACGCAGACCCGGCACCAGCGACCAAGTCGTGCTCTCGCTCTCGAAGAAGTTGCTGCTGTCCAGGGATTGAAGTGCCAGCACCCCCGACAGCGAGAAGGTGGGATAGAGATCGGCCTTCGCCACGCCGATCAGGGCCGTCTGCGAGGCCAGCTGACGCTCGGCGGTCCGAATGTCCGGCCGCCGACGCAGAAGATCGGCCGGTAGACCCAGAGTCAGATCCTCGGTGGGATCGGGAATCTGCGACGCATCGGTCAACAGATCGTCGACGGCCCCGGGCGGTCTACCGAGCAGCACTGCCAGGCGATTGATGGCCGCCGCCAAGCGGGCCTCGAGACGCGGTAGGGCGGCCTGGGAGTTGGCGAGGTTGTACTCGGCCTGGGTGACATCGGTCAGGGGACTCTGGCCGGCATCGAAGCGGTCCTGGGTCAGCTGGAGGCTGTCGGACTGGGCCTCGACGTTGGCGCGGCCGTACTTGATGCGATCCTGCAGCGTTCGAACCTCGACGTAGTTCGCCGCCACGTCGGCCATCAGCACCACCATCACGTCGCGGTAGTCCTCGATCGAGGCTTCGAGGGCGGCTCGTGCCGACTCGGCGCCCCGGCGCAGTCGCCCGAACACGTCGATCTCCCATTGGAAACCGACGCCGAGGTCGTAGCTGTCGAAGGGGTCACCGATACCGGGAATCGGAATCTGAGCGCTGTTCTCGCTGGCCTGCTGCCTCGAGTAGGAGCCGTCGAGAACAACATCCGGGTAGTAACGCCCCGTTGCGATTCCCAGTTGCGCGCGCGCTTCTCGCACCCGTTCGGCCGCGATCTGCACGGATAGGTTGCTCGTGCGAGCCTCGTGGATGAGCTCTACGAGCTTGGGGTCGTTGAGCGTCGTCCACCAGGTCTCGAGCGGCGAACCGGGGCTCTCGATCTCTTCGGCTGCCACCGACTTCCAGGCATCGGGGACTTCTTGCTCGAACTCGGGTGGCTCGTAGTCGGGCCCGACGGTGCACCCGAAGAGCACAACGAGTGACACGATGTAGAGAAAAGGTTTTTTGGACACGGCGAGTCAGCCTACCACTTGTTCCTCTGGTTTCAGCACTCTCCTCCACCCGCTCTTCGGGAGTGCTCGATCTCCAGCGAGACCAGTCTGGCGAGGATCACCGCCAGATAGAGCTGAGCGATGATCGCCTCGAGGTCGGAGATCATCCTCGCCATGTTCGACATTGGCGAGATCGAGCCGTAGCCCACAGTGGTCAGCGTGGTGAAGCTGTAGTGGAGCAGGGCGGGGGCGGGATCGGCCATGTCTGCCTCGGTCAGGCTGAAAGCTCCCGGGTCCGCTGCGTACACCAGCATGAAGGCGTAGGCGCAGACAATGCCCAGGAGCAGGAAAACGGCGGACGCCGCAAACACGGTGTCGGCATCGACCCGTTTCGCCTTGAGCAGAGCCCAAACCAGGAAGACGAGGACAGCGCCGAAGAAGACAAGGCTGGCCACCGAGTTCCAGAGATAGGCAGGTCTCTCCGCCAGGCGCTGGATGAGGACGTGACCCACGACACCGACGATGACGATGCCAAGAGTGACCTTGAGTGCCTTGG
>JARFQS010000054.1 GCA_029287645.1 Thermoanaerobaculia bacterium
ACCTGCTCGACAAGATCGCCCGGGGCCTGGAGCGGATGACCAGCGGCGTTCGCTTTCTGGGCAGCTTCTCCATCCTGGCTGGAATCCTGATTCTGGCGGGTGGTATCAGCGCCGGGTCCGTGCAGCGTGGCCAACGCGTCGCACTCTTGAAGACCCTGGGAATGACCCGCCTGGAGGTCGCCGCCATGATGGCCATGGAGTATGCACTGATCGGTGCGGTCGCGGGGCTGATCGGAACCGCTGGCGGGGCCCTGCTTTCCTGGTTTGTCCTGACCCGGAGTATGGAGCTCTCGTGGCAACCCTACCCAGGGCTCATTCTTCTCTCGCTCGGGGCGAGCGTCCTGCTGACCGCCCTGACCGGAATTGTCGCCAGCTGGGGGGCCCTACAGCGTCGACCTCTGGCGGTACTACGTGCCGACTGAAGCCGGACACCTCACGCCACTTCTTCGGTGACAAATTCCTCTTCGCCGAGGACCTCCAGGCCGCGCTGCAGGGTGCGATCCTCGATCTCTTCGTCGTCTTCAGAGGCGGGGCGCAGCATCTCGCTGACCACGACGTCCGGCACCAGGCTGCTCGAGATCGGCTCACCGTCCGGGCCGGTGTAGTAAGCGTCGGTCAGGAGGACTCCCGAACCGTCGGACAGAGGGACGAGCCTCTGATGGCCGGCCAGGCCGAAGCTCCTCTGACCGACCAGCTGGGCCTCGGACCGTTGGCGCAGGACAGCGGCGAGAATCTCGGCCGGGCCCTGGGTTCCAGCATTGACCAGGACGACCGTGTCTCCTGTCCAGGGCACGGCCTGGAGACCCTGGAAGCGAACTTCGGCACCCTCGGCGCCCTGCAGTCGACCCAGCTCTCCACTCACAAACAGGCCGGCGATGGAATAGGCGGCTTCGCTACTGCCACCGGCCAGACCTCGCAAGTCGATGAGCAGCTTGTTCTGGCCCGACCGAGTCAAGCCGACGAGAAGATTGCGGACTTCGTCAACCGTCTCCGGCTCGATTCGCCCGAGCCGCAGCACGGCCAGACCCTCCTGTTCCTCGAGCGCCGGAGCGGACGGTGGGTAGGTCTGGAGTTGCAGGGTCAGCTCTTTCGGCTGGCCGCGTCGCAGAATCTCCAGCTCGAGATCGGTTCCCGGATCCTGAGCCAGAACCGACTGCAGCTCCCACAGGGGGATACCGCGGGTCGAACGGCCATCGATCTCGGCCAGGATGTCCCCCACTTCCAGTCCCGCAGTCGCCCCGGGACTACCGGCATCGACAGCGATCACGAAGGCGATCCCCCTCTCCTTGCCGACGGTCAGGCCACTATGGTCCCGTCCGATTTCGCGAACCTTCTCATAGTCACTCAGTGAGTCCGCCGGAACGTAGGTCGACAGCGGGTCCAGCGCGTCGGTCGCTCCATCCAGAGCCCCGACCAAGAGCTCGTCGATGGAAGTCTCTTCGACATAGGCCCTTCGGATCAGGGACATCACCTCGGAGAAGACCGACAGATGCTTGGAAAGCGCATCGTCGTCTGCCGGCTTGTCCGTGGCAGCCCGGGACAGGGTGCCGGAGATAACGGGCAGCAAAACCGCAAGAGAGAGAAGAAAGAAGAGAAGACGACTTCGGTTCATGGGGGAGTCCTCACCTGATCCCGGTCAGCGCAGCCACTGCGCGGGGTCGACAGGCCGGTTTTCTTCGCGTATCTCGAAGTACAGGGTGTCCGTGGCGATGCCGATGACCTGGCCCAAAGATAACACATCCTCCGCGCCGACCCGGAGCTCTCCGAGGCCGGCGTAGAGTGAGAATACGCGGCCTGGATGGTGCACGACAGCCGTCAGTCCATAGCCCTGGAACGGGGCCGCGTAGAGCACCTTGCCCGGAAAAACGACTCGCACCTCGCGACCCGTCGGCGTGGCCAGCTCCAGGCCGTTGTGGGGCACACGAGTGCCGTACACGGGGTCCAGACGCGGCCCGAATCCCTTCGATATCCTGGCTTGGATCGGCCAGTCCAGCACACCCTTGAAGTTCTGGACCGGGGTCCCGCTCAGCGGTGTCGGAGTACGGCCGTAGAGGAAGTCCAGAAAGTTCGAGAGCTTTCTTTCCTTGTCACTCAACTCTGCGGTCTTGACGGTGAGGCTCTCCCGCTCCCTCTCCAGCTGGGCGAGGAGCGTCGTCTGCCTCTGCTGAAGCCGGCCCAGCTCGGTCAGTCGCGAGGACTCCCGACCCAGCCAGTCTTCGACGTCCGCCCTGTGCTGTAACGCTTGCTCCTGCTGGAACTCGAGCTCGGTGTAGGTCTCGAGATAGGCATTCAACAATTCACTGTCCCGCCGCACGAAGAAGCGCATCTGGCGAATGCCGGGCAGCAGGTCGCTTTCCGATCGAATCGACAGGAACAGCCTCAGGTAGCCCTGCTGGCCCATCCGATAGAGATCGGCGAGGCTCTGCTTGAGCTTGCCGCGCACCTCTTCCAGAGACGCCTCGAGCTCCAGGACTTCTTCCCCGACAACCTCGAGGGATTCCTCCGCCAGCAGACGGGCGGTTCGAGCCTCTTCGACCCGCTTCTCCTGGAGCTCGATGGCAACGGCCGTCTGTCGCACCTCGCCCCGCAGCCCCTGCTCCTCTCTGCTGACCCTGTTGAGCCTCGACTGCAGGACCATGATCTGGTCACGAATGGCCTCCAACTCGCCCTCTCTGTCCGGTATCTGGGCATTCAGCGCAGCGATCGGCGCTACCCAGGCCAGGGCCAACGCCATGCACACAGACCACCCCCTGGCGGTCCATCTGTCCAGCACAGACGAGCACCGCCGGTCGTGGGGGCTATCAGAACTGTCGAAAGGCATGTCGAGCGGAGAGCTCTACAGCCTGAGAAGGCTAGGACGGACCGGTTCCAGCAGTCTTCAGTCCTCGAAGGTGGCGACCGCTTCTTCCTCGTCGTCCAGGACCTCGAACACCGTCACCAGCTGGGTGATCTGCAGGATATCCTGGACCTTGGGCGGCAAGTGAAGGAGCCGCAGGGCACCACCTCGGTTGGTCACCGATGTGTACGCCGAGACCAGCTCGCCGATCCCCGAGGAATCGATCGTGCTCACATCCTTGAGGTTGATGAGGATCTTGGTGGAACCCGCCTCGAGGGCTTCGTGTACCGCCTCGCGCAGCGCCACGTCTCCCACGCCGATGGTGATCTTGCCTTTCGGCTCGAGAATCGTGATGCCTGCTCGGTGTCGGGCCGGAATCTTCATTGCTTCTCCTCCTCTTGTTGCTTGGCCGAATTGGAACGTAACACCGCCAACTCCTTGCGCATCTCCACGACGGTGCCGCTCTCTGGCTGAAAAGTGTACTCGATTTGATCCATGAACTGGTGCATCAGCAGGATGCCACGACCGTTCCTGCGAAGCAGGTTCTCGGGCTCCAGTGGGTTCGGCACTCCATTGACGTCGAATCCGACCCCCTGATCATGAACTCGGATGAGCAGGTCTCCGTCGTCGATGCCCATCTCCACCTTGACCAGTTTGCTCACATCCCCCTGGTTCCCGTGTTTGATGGCGTTGGCGACGGCTTCTCGGATCGAGATGCCTATCTGGTGGGCATCGTCGTCACTCAGGTCCAATTGAGCCAACGACGACTCGACAGCAATCTGGACCAACTCTACGTTCTCCAGACGGCTCTCGACCTCTACGTGGACCCTGGGCTCCGACTTCATCATGGACATTTATCCGCGGCGCAGTCTAGCAGATGAGAAGAGGCTTCAGAATCCCAGCGAGGCGAGAATCGCCGCAACGGGTATGGGGATCTCCGGACCGCCCTCCTCCAGCAGCCTGAGGGCCCACGGGATGATCACCAACAGCTGCATGGCGTCGAACAGGGTGTGCGCCGCGATCGCCGCCCAGATGGTCTGACGCCAGACCACGAGAAGTCCGTAGATCAGGGACAGAAGCGTGATGCCGACAAGCATGAGAGGCTGCTCGTAGCTGGCGTGTGCCAGAACGAAGAGCCCGGTCGACAGGGCCAGGCCGATGCGAGGCTGAAGGAAGCCACGAAAGAAGGTTTCCTCGACGACACCCGCCGACAGGCTGACCAGCAGTCTTACAGCTATGGGTAGGCCGGCGATCCAGGGCACCACCGAAGGCGGTTCTGTGGGCAGATACTCGGCCCCGCCCAACCACCACACCAGCAGGGCCACGGAGGTCAGAGCGATCAGAACGACGAACCACGCCCCCAACCCGACAGCGAGTCCCAGGCCGAGCTCGCGCCAGATCGACGTAGCCCTGAACCCCAACTGCGCTATCCACCCGTTCTTGCCCTCCGCCCCGTACCCCGGAAAGCCCGCAAAGCCCAGGACATACCAGATCATCAGGACGAACACGAACAGGAAGTGGAGGAGAAACAGCTGCGGCGTGCTGACCGCGGACAGATCCAACTCCGTGGTCTGCCCGAGAGTCGCCAGGGGAAAGAACACGCCGATCCAGAGCGCCCCCCACAGACAGGTGAGGGCGAGGCTGCGCCGCACGACCCCCATCTTCCAAGCTCGGCTTCCGGGTTCGGCAGAGTCCTCGAATCCAGGCGGAAGGAGACCTCTTCGCCAACAGGATCGGTCGAAGAACAGCGCCGTCAGAAGAGCCAGAACGGCCGGTGTGGCCAACCTCAGAATCGACATCAGCAAGGCCACTCGGGAGCGGGGGAAAACATAGAGCGGCATCTTACTCTACGGAGCGGGTCGCCAGAGGGGGCGTGCTATCATCCCCGAAGCTCCGGAATGGCGCACCGGGGTGAATCCATAGGACCCGGCACGACCACTTTTCAGCCGACGGAGATCTCGTTTGAGCCGCTTTTCGGGCGTTGATTTTCTGGATTTCGATTCCCTCCTCAGCGACGACGAGCGCCTGGCGAGGGACACGGTCAGAGACTTCGTCGAAGAACGGGTGAAGCCGATCATCGAGGAGTGTCATCGCGAGTCGCGATTCCCCGTCGAGCTGATCCCGGAGATCGGCGCTCTCAATCTCTTCGGCGCCAGCATCGACGACTACGGTTTGCCCGGGCTCAAAGGCGTTGCCTACGGGCTCATCATGCAGGAGTTGGAGCGCGGCGATTCGGGGCTGCGCAGCTGCGTCTCGGTGCAGAGCGGCCTCGTGATGTACCCGATCTACACGTTTGGTTCGCAGGAGCAACGGGATCGGTGGATTCCGTCCCTGGCCTCGGGTGAAGCCATCGGCTGCTTTGGACTCACCGAGCCCGACTACGGCTCCAATCCGAGCGGCATGCGGACGACGGCTCGGCGTGACGGAGACAGCTGGGTGCTCAACGGTGCCAAGCAGTGGATCACGAACGGCTCGCTGGCCGACGTGGCGGTCGTATGGGCCCGGACCGAGGAGGGAATTCGGGGCTTTCTGGTGGAAAAGGGAACCCCCGGCTTCACGACCCGGGACCAGCACGGGAAGTTCTCGCTTCGCGCTTCGGTGACTTCCGAGCTGGGCTTTCTCGATTGCCGGATCCCGGCCGACAGTCTCCTGCCCGACACCGAGGGTGTCAGGAACGCCCTGATGTGCCTGAACCAGGCCCGCTACGGCATCGCCTGGGGAGCCCTGGGCGCCGCCATGGAGTGCTACACCACCGCGCTCGAGTACACGAAGAGCCGCGTCCAATTCGGTGGGCGGCCGTTGGCGTCCCACCAGCTCGTCCAGGAAAAGCTCGTCTGGATGGTGAGCGAGATCACCAAGGGGCAGCTCCTCGCCTACCAGGCGGCCCGGCTGAAGGACCAGGGCAAGCTCAGGCACTACCATGTCTCGCTGGCCAAGAGGAACAACGTCTGGCTGGCACGGGAATGTGCCCGGCTGGCCCGAGAGATGCTCGGCGCCAACGGGATCGTCGACGACTACCCCGTAATCCGTCACATGCTGAACCTCGAGTCGGTCTACACCTACGAGGGAACCCACGACATCCATGGCCTGGTGATCGGTGAGAGGATCACGGGGATTCCGTCCTACAATCCACCCATCGAAAGCACTTGAGCCCAAACGACCCCGCACGCAGGAGGCATTTCATGTCCGTAGATACCGATTTCGAACTGGCGTTTGTCAAGGTGACCGAAGAGGCCGCAGTGGCCGCCGCCCAAACCATGGGTTGGGGGGATCGGACCGAATCCGATCGGGTTGCGGTCGAGGCGATGCGCAAGACGCTCGACGAGCTCGACATTGCCGGTAGAGTCGTCATCGGTGAGGGAGAGAGGGACGAGGCCCCCATGCTCTTCGTCGGTGAAGAGGTCGGGGCCAGCAAGGGGCAGGCGGGCGCAGTCGGAGTCGACTTCGCCGTCGATCCTCTGGAGGGCACCAACCTGTGCGCCTTCGGCACCGCCGGCGCGATCGCCGTCATGGCTGCATCCGAGAGGGGTGGCCTCCTCCACGCCCCGGACATCTACATGGACAAGATCGTCGTGGGTCCTACGGCCCGCGGCAAGGTGCATCTAGATGCTCCGGTGGCCGAGAACCTGAGACGCATCGCCGACTCTTTCGAGCGCGACATCGACGATCTGACCGTGGTCGTCCTCGACCGCGATCGCCACAAGCAGCTGATTCAGGACATCCGCACCGCCGGAGCCAGGATCAAGCTGATCGGCGATGGCGACCTTTCCGCCGGCATCACGGCAGCGGTGCGTGGCACCGGCGTCCATGCGGTCATGGGTATAGGGGGAGCTCCCGAAGGTGTCATCACAGCGGCCGCCATGCGCTGCCTCGGAGGCGAGATCCAAGCTCGGCTGACGCCCCTCGACGAGAAGCAAGAAGACAGGGCCGCCAAACTGGGCATCACGGATCTCGACAAGATCTACAGCACTGAGGAGTTGGCTCCGGGCAAGGACCTCCTCTTCTGCTGTAGCGGCGTTACGGACGGACAGCTCCTGCGCGGCGTGCGCTTTTTCGGTCGTGGTTATCGGACCCACAGCCTGTTCATGTCGCTGTCGAGAGGCCTCATCCGGTTCGTGGATACGATTCACCGGGAAGACGTGCTCACGCCCGTCCATTTCAAGTAGATCGAGGCCTTTCCAAGGCCTGTTGCGGGCTGCACCAGAGGGTGACTGCTTCCACTGAGTAGCACCGCGAACCGTGCCTATAATCGAGCGGGCGCAGTCGCCATGAGCATCACCGGTAACCTCAAGACGATGGAGCTCGCCGAGCTCTTGCAGTGGCTCTCTCAGGGCCGCAAGAGCGGGACTTTGTACATCAACAACGGCAAGGTCGAGAAGCAGATCTTCTTCCAGGAAGGAACGATCGTCTCTTCGGCCGCCAGCGACCCGAAGGAATACCTGGGCCACTTCCTGGTCAGCCACGGCTTTATCGACGAGCTCACCCTCGCCAAAGCCATGGAGATGCAGGAAGACAACAAGATGCTCCTCGGCAAGATCCTGCTGACCATCGGCGCGATCTCGGAGACCGACCTCGACCGCATGCTGCGCCTCAAAGCCGAGGAGAGCATCTACGAGATCTTCACCTGGACCGAGGGCGAGTTCCGCTTCGCCGATGGGGACCTACCGGACTACCACATGTGGCCGCTCTCGCTGAGTGTCACGGCGGTCGTGCTGGAGGGCCATCAGAGGGTCGACGAGTGGAAGCAGATTCGCGCCCGCATTCCGAACAGCAGCGCGGTGCCGGTAGCCACACGCGAGCTGAGGAGCGAGGAGCCGGATCCCGGAGTCGAGAAGATCCTGGCCCTCGTCGATGACGACCGCACCATCCAGGAGATCGCCCTGCAGACCCACTCGGGAGAGTTCCACGTCTGCAGGGTCCTGTATGAACAGATCCGAGCCGGCAGGCTCAAGATCGTTCGTCCCCGCCAGATGAAGGTCGAGGCCGAGGCGGCACCGACTCCGCAAGTCACCAACGACGACACGGTCGACGCCGACTCCCTGTTGCGGATCGCGGACCAGCACATCGAGAGCCGAGAATTCGCCCGCGCCATCCGACACCTGAGAGCCGCCCAGAACCTCGAGCCCGACAGCAACCGCATCAAGCGAACCGTCGAAGCCGCCGAGAAGCGGATCGTTCTCGCCGTCCGACAGGACGGAATCGAAATGAAGGCCGTGCCGGTACTCAAGTGCGACCCGTCCGCACTCGACACCCTGGATATCTCGCCACAGCAGGGGTTCATCCTGACGCGACTCAACGGTACCTACGATATCCAGACGATTCTGAAGATCACGCCCGTCCCACCGCTCGAAGCGCAAGTCTTGTTCTGGAAGCTGCACCAGGCAGGCCACATCGATCTGGAACCTCCGAAGAGCTAGGCTCCGAAGCCAGGTGTCTCGCTAGCCGCCCCGAGGCCGTGGCCGGGATACGTGCGGGTTGCCTCGAATCGAGAATCGCAGGGGCCACGCAGCCGCATCGCCGGCGTAACCGATACCGATTCGCGGTCCGGTCACCATCTCCTCCGCGCTCACCGGCTCGCCTTCAGTGAATCGCAGCGGGCCGCGAGAGAGCGCGACCCCATCGAAGTCGCGATCGACCTTCAGCGCCTGACAGAGCTTGCCAGGTCCTCCGGCAACATCTCCTGGGCGGGGGGTGCGCCTGAGTCCTCGGTGCTCGAGCATGGTCTCTGCACCACGGATGGGCTCGCCGGCACGCAAGAGCACGGCATCGCCATTCCCTCTGTGGCCGGTCACTGCGTTCAGGCAGAAGTGCATTCCATAAATGAAGTAGACGTAGGCCACTCCTCCGTCTGCGTAGAGGCTTCTGTTGCGCTCGGTGTGCCGCCCGTTCCAGGCATGACTCGCTCGGTCCCCAGCTCCAAGGTAGGCCTCCACTTCGACGATCCTCAGAATCAGGCGCTCCCCTTCGAGCTCGCGAACCACCAAGCGGCCCAGAAGGTCCGGCGCGACCTCCTCGGCGGGTCTGCGGTAGAACTTCGGCGGCAGGGTTCGCAGTCGCCCCATGGCAAGCGAGAGTCTACATTCCTTCGACAGTCCTATAATCGGGCCATGCCGGCCTCGACTCTTCCGCTACTCGTCTCTGAGCTTCCAGCGGAGATCCTCGAGATCTACGACCCCGCGGCTCCCTGGGATCTCCTCGGAACGGGTCTCGATCAGCTCCTGGGAGCCCTGCCGTCCAGTGCTATCGAGAGCCCGCTCTCGCCGGAGGTTCACCTGCTCGGGGATCGGATCGTCATCGGTCCGGGAGCACGGATTCACCCCGGCGCACTCATCGAGGGCCCCATCCGGATCGGCCGCGACGTGGTGATTCGCACCGGCGCCTACCTGCGGGCCGGCAACTGGATCGGGGACGGGTGCGTCGTGGGGGCCAACACGGAGGTCAAGCGATCCATCTTTCTCGACGGAGCCAAGGCTCCGCACTTGAGCTATGTCGGAGACTCGATTCTGGGGAGGGAAGTGAACCTCGGCGCCGGGAGCGTGCTCTCCAATCTTCGACACGACGGACGACAGGTTCAAATCCCATTCGGAGGTTCGCACCTGGAGACGGGGCGGCGCAAGCTGGGAGCCATCCTGGGGGATGGCGTGCTGACGGGGTGCAACTGTGTTCTCTACCCGGGTGTCGTGGTGGGGAGGTCCAGTCAGATCTATCCCGGGGTCCAGCTTCGCTCGGGGGTCTACCCGGAGGGTAGTCTCGTCAAGCTCCGTCAAGAGCTCGAGATCGTGGAGCTCCGGACCGACTGAAACCATTTGGAGCCGGGCGGAGGCCGAGGCAGGTCGCGTAGGTCTACTGCTGGCCGTCGCCGGACGGCATCTTGACCACGACCAGGGTCCGGTCGTCCTCCGCCGGCGCGCCATTGCAGTAGGCCTCGAGTCGGTCGAAGATGGCGTCGATGACCTCGGTCGCCGATTCGGATCGGTGCTGACGGGCCGTCTCGATGAGCCTGTCGAGCCCGAACTCCTCCAGCTCGCCATCCTCCCCTCGACAAGTCGCCTCGATGATGCCGTCCGTGTAGAGAACCAGGAGATCGCCAGGTCGGATCTTGACGAAGCCCCTTTCGTAGGTGGCGTCTTCGATCGGGCCGAGCACCACACCGCCCCGCTCCAGCAGCTTCGTGCTCCCATCCGCCGACAGACGGAAGGGTGCCGGATGCCCGCAGTTCACATAGACGAAGTTGCCGCTGCTCTCCAGCTCACCGTAGACCATGGAGACGAAGCGACTCGTCAGAG
>JARFQS010000221.1 GCA_029287645.1 Thermoanaerobaculia bacterium
TCAGGGCGATCACGTCCATGCTCATCCATTCGCGCACGAACGCGATGATGGTGAACAGAACGATCACCAGCAGGAATACCAGATCCAGATTCAGGGCCATCACGGTATTGCTCACTTCTCTCAGGCAGACCGAGTTTAGCAACGAGCTCGACTCGTGACCGCGATGTTTGATAGCGAGGTGAGGCGAGCCGTAGAATGGGCCCTCAGGAAGGACTGCGACGATGACAGCGAAGAATCCTTGGACCCTGTTTCTCTGCCTGATTCCCATCCTCGCCTTGGTCGGGTGTGAGCCATCCGATCCACCGGTTGCCAGCCTCCAGGTCGAGCCCGACGAGTTGCGGCTGCCCTTTCCGGGCATCGTGGATCTCGAGTTGAGCTGGAGAATGGAAGCGCCCTTGGAGGGATTGATCGGCCAACCCCTGGTCTTTGTGCATCTCATCGATGAGCAGGGCGAGGTTCTCAGAACCTTCGACCACCCCCTGGATTTCGAGTGGCAGCCAGGGCAGAGTCAGCAGTACGTGACCCGGCTCTACCAGTCGGCTCTGGCTCCACCCCTGGATCCCGGCACCTACAGCTTGACCCTCGGGCTGTACGACTCGACCGGTAGGAGGTGGCCGCTACGAGTCGAAGGCGCGACAGTCGGTCGAAACGAGTACAGCGTGGCGGAGGTAGAAGTCGGAGTCGAGCCAGAAGACTCCCCGATGTTCTTCTTTTCGCCGGCTTGGCTGCCGCTGGAGAGCGGCCTCGACGCGCAGGTCGTGGCTCGCCGATGGCTCAGCGATTCAGAGGGTGCCATTCGCGTGACCGACTGTCCGGAGACCGGCAGGATCTGGATGCTGGTCAGGATCCCATCGAGCGGAGGTGGGGCGGCACAAGTGGTGCTCGACGAGGAGGCCTCCACGCCCGAGGTCCGAGTAACGAGCACCTGTGGCCTGGAAGAGATCTGCGTTTCAGGGCCGGGATTCCACGAGATCGAGATTTCTCTTGCGCCAGCGGAGAAAGAGCTTCTGGAAGACTGCGAGCTGCGATTCGAGCCCAACTTCCGGCTGCATGACGAGGGTGCCGCGACACAGCGGTCGATGGCGCTCGAGGTCGTCGCCTGGGCCGAGTAGAGGTGTCGGTGGGTATCGACTACTTGCTCATCGAGACCGGCACCGACTTGGAGATCGGCAGGCCTTCGACTGGACCGAGGGGACGCCAAACCTCGACTTCCTCCTCGAGCTTGACTTCCATCCACTGAGCCGCCGCCAGCGTCACTTCGATGTCCAGCTTGCCGTCCGGAGGCAGGGGGCGCGATGTCTCCGTGCTCCAGAAATTGTAGAGGGGGACGTCGACGGATTCGCCCGCTGGGACAGGGAACATGAAGAGCTGGTTTGCATAAACCGGTAGATCTTGACCGTTGATCTGGACCTTGAAATCGAGCTGTGAGGCGGTACGGTTCCCGCCGTTGGCGAGCTTGACAGTCAGTTTGCAGAGAGTGTCGGGTCCAGGCGCAGAGGGCTCCACCACAACGGACTCGATGGTGATCTGGGGAGCCTCCTGGGCAGCCGAAGGCGTCACCATCGACAGGCTAGAGAAGATCCAGGCGATCAGCAGCAAAGTAGCGCTCAGAACAGGACATGACAGGGCTCGAACGATGCGAATGGGCGAACTCATGATGGGCTGATCTTATCGAAGTCCGCCGATCCGAGGCTCGTCATCGGGCAGCTGCCCTCCGCTGGCCTGTCAAGCCATCGGGCCATCGCTCCCGAGAGAGGCGGAATAGATGAATCGCTTTGGCAGGTTGGTTTGAGAGGGGCGCGTTGCGATGACTGTCGAAACTGAGCGAGAAGCGCGACCCGGACGGGTTGTAGGACTGGCTCTATCGACCATGGCGCTGGGAGCGGGAATGGCCGCCGCCCGGTACCTCCTCGATCGCGTCCAGCACTCGAGAGTCTTCCTACCGGATCGCTTTCCAAATGGCATCTGGAACCCGGGTGCGTTCGGTTTGCCGGCGGAGGACCACTGGTTCTCGACCCAGGATGGCATGCGGCTGCACGGCTGGTGGGTACCCCATCCGAAAGCCCGTGGAACTCTGCTCTACTGTCATGGCAATACAGGGAGCATCGCCCACCGGATCGGTGTCTTCAGCAAGCTGTGGAGCCTGGAAACCAATCTGTTCGCCTTCGATTACCGCGGCTACGGGAGAAGCACAGGTCAGCCCACGGAGGAAGGGCTCTATCTGGATGTACGCGCGGCATACGATCACCTGACTCGACACCTCGGGTGCAGGTCCGAGGAGATTCTGCTCTTCGGTCATTCGCTGGGGGGTGCCGTCGCAATCGACTGCGCCCTGGATCGAAGGATGGCCGGCCTTGTGGCTCAGGCGACCTTTACTCACATTCGAGATGCGGCGCGAGCGATGTTCCCGACGCTGCCCATCCACCTGGCGGCGCGTCGCCAGTTTCGAAGTGTCGACAAGGTGGCGAACCTGAGTCTCCCCAAGCTCTTCATTCATGGCGAATCCGATGAGGCGGTTCCCCTGCAGCTCGGACGGAAGCTCTACGAGTCGGCGAGTGAGCCCAAAGACTTCTATCTCGTCCGACGGGGCGGCCACAACGATCTGCATATCTACGGCGGGCGGCGCTATCTTCGCCGTCTCTCACGCTTCCGCGACCGATGCTTGAAGCAAGCGCGAAGGAGCTGAATCTTCACTGCGGATCACCAATACCTCCTAGAGGACTGTCCGGGTGGCCCGCGAAAGCGCCCTGGGGCTTGGGATCTGGGTCTTGGGCATATGGAACTGATGGTGTGGGTGTCCGACGTGGGGCCCCCAGGGGGCTTGTTCTCCCTTCCGCAGCAAGAACCCCCATGGAGGTCCCCACGTCGAACCCTTGGAGCCGCTGTAGACCTCCTGCTGAGCTGTTCCCCCTGAGCCCCTACGCGCTGTTGCCCCACTGCCCAAAGGCCAACCGGCGGCACGACGGACGTTTCAACCCTCAGACGAGGCCCAGGTCTTCGTAGATCGCTGTGGTGATGGATCTCATGCGGCGCAGGTGTGAGGCCT
>JARFQS010000147.1 GCA_029287645.1 Thermoanaerobaculia bacterium
CCTCCTGGGAAGATCTCTCGGACGGCACTCACGGGCTACCGAACGACTCCAACGGAGGAATGCGGGTAGCTGTGGCGACCAGTGACTCGAGCATCATGTATGCGGCGCTCAGGACACCGAAGAGAGCCGGGATCGACCCCATCCCACGCCTCTGGCAGCTCTACCGGAGCTCCGACGGCGGCACGACCTGGCAGCTCAAGCAGTCGAAGCTCGCGGAGTTGCGCAGCACACTCGGGTACTGGGAGAACTGGTACAACGCCTATGTGGCCGTCGATCCACTCCTTCCAAACACCATCTATCTGGGCAACATCCAGGCCTATCGCTCCGATGACGGCGGAGACACCCTGATTCGGATCCTCGATATCCACGACGATCAGCACTCTCTCGCGTTTCACCCGGACGATCCGCAGACCGTCTTCTTCACGGGTGACGGAGGGATCTTCCGATGCACGAATCGCGGCGCCTCCTGCTCGTCGCTCAATGAGGGACTGCGGGTGACCATGTTCTACGACGTGGCGACCGCCGCCTTGGATCCCAGCAGGATGATCGGTGGCACCCAGGACAATGGAACCATCCGCTTCGATGGCAGTGATGTCTGGGACATGATCCGCGGAGGCGACGGTCGCTACAGTGAGATCGATCCCTTCGATTCCGATACCCTGTACTCACAGCATCAGTACCTGGGCAGCACCCTCAAAACAGACGACGGCTCCGCGAGCGCGCCGAAATGGTACGCGGCCCCGGGATTGCCATCCGACAAGCTGGTCCAGGGGATCTCCTACCTGTTCATCCACCCGAACGATTCCGACGTGATCCTGGGAGCGGGCCCGAAGGTCTACGAGCACTCCAGCGCCTCGAGTGACTGGTCGAAGTGCCCGGGTTGCCCACCCTGGAGCGACATCGGCCCCGCCTCTGCCGGTAGCAGTGTCCGGCGCGTGGCTATCGATCCGACCTCGAATCGGTACTTCGCGGGCCTGGCGAATGGACAGCTATGGGTCTCCGAGTCGATGTCTTCTGCCTGGGCTCAGGTCTTTTCGCATCCGACTGGAAGACCGATCACCGGAATCTCCATCGACCCGTGGGATGCCAATCGAATCTTTCTCACCTTCGAAGGCTGGGGCAAGACCAACGGCCCCCTGCGCGTCTGGATGATCGAGAGGATCGTGGTCGCACCCGATCGGAGTGAGGATCTCGTCTACTGGCAGGCGACGAACATCACCGGCAACCTGCCGGCCGGCTCCGCACTCGGATCGGGCCATCGACAGTCCGACATGGTGGCTGCTCACCCAGGGCAGGTCGACACGATCTTCGTGGCAACGAACCGGGGCGTCTATCGGGGCCGTGGAACCTATGCAGACTCCAAGTGGACCTGGAACTGGGATGCCTACGACTGCCAGCTACCCTGGGCCCAGTTCACAGACCTGGAGATCCATCCGGTGACCTTCTACCTCTTCGCTGCTACCTATGGGAGAGGACTCTGGGCGACGCCGCTACCGGCGCCTGACTAGGAACCCGGCTAGTCAGCCATTTCCCGAACCGGCAACGGAACGTTGCAGAGACCGATGCGGCCGGTCGGCGCGGCGAACCAGGATTCGTGCCGATTGCGCCGAGACTCGATCAGGGCCTCGAAAGTCGGGGTGTCTGTGCGCAGCACCTCCAGGTCCTGCCACTCGGACTGTGGGATCTCACTGCCGAGCCGCATCGATGCAATTTCCACGAACTGCTCGGGGGCCTCGTAGAATCCCAACGGCCCCGTTCCGCGAGGCAGGGTCGACAAAACCTCGATCCCCTGCAGCACTCTGCCGACGAGGGTCACATTGAGATCGAGGTGCCGCGGGGCATGCCCGATGACGACGTACATCTCGCCTCCATTGCCCGAGTCGAGTGCGACGTCCCGGCCCACTCCGACCATCCCGTAGCAGTGCGTCAGCCACATGCGACCGGACTCCGGGTCGGCCGCCACCGGGAAGCCGCCCGCAAATCCCACCTGAGGCGCATAGGCATCACCATCTTCGAGCAGGGTGACCGGCAGGTCATCACTCGAGGACCGATCGAACTCTGGCTCCAGCGTGGCTCGGGCCTTTTTCACCGGCTTGCGGTCCTCTGGATCCTCGGCGGGATCCCCCCACTGCACCACGTAGTTGTCCTGCGAACGGACCACGACCAGATCGTCGTAGAACCGCTCCGCAACCAGAGCCTTGATGTTGGCGACATGCTCGGGCGCGAACTCGGGCGCCAGCGCCATGATCACCCGACCGCCGGGCAAGTCCAGCACCAAAGCCTTATCCGGATCTAGCCGCTGCCAATCCGATGGAGAGGAGCTCGCGAGGACCTCCGACATCGTCGGAGGCGTGGGCACCTCCTCCGCAAAGGCCGACACCGGCAGGAGAAGCAGCAAGCTGAGAACTGGCAGGGCTTTGATCATCATCTCTGAATCCTCACAGATGCGCGTTCGGTGAAAACCTTACTTTACTCCCTCCTCATCTACAGCTATGGGTGGTCGACAGGTGATGCCAGGGGATGTAGGGGCGTCCCTTGCGGGCGCCCGCGGGAGGGGGCAAGCCCCTCCCCTACATTTCCCGGACAGGCCGCCGGCCGATGCCTACTCCTCCTGGAGTAGGCGTGTCCAATTCTGGACGAGAGTCATTGGCGCGGCTTCTCCCAGATCGTCGAATTGGTTGATCAGGAAGCTCTCGCCGTCAGGCATCACCTGGAAGGGGTAGTCGTTGTTGATGGGATACCGGACTCTGAAAAGGGGCTGGGGATCCCCGATTACGACATCTTCGTCGAGGCTCAGGTCGACTGCCATCAGCTCGCTTCGAGAGCTCACATAGAAGAGCTTCTCGCCGCTCGGATGCCACATCGGATGCAGGCCTCCATCGGTCGAGACTTGAAACTTTCCACCTTCGCCGGACAGAGAAACTATGAATATCTGAAAGTTCCCAGACTCCCCCGAGCTGTAGGCGAGCCATCGTCCATCGGGTGAGAAGTGGCCATCTCCTTCATAGAACGGGCTCTGAATCAGCGTAGTGAGCTTCTGCTCTTGAAGGTCGTAGACCACGATGTCCAGATCGGTCTCTCGATTCTGCATGTCCATGGAGATGTAGCGGCCGTCCGCAGACCAGTCCCAGGCCATCAGGTCGGCGAGGTCGGGCTTCTCCTCCAGCTCGAGAACCAGCTCCTCTTGGCCCAGACCGGAGGAGAGCTTCCGAAATACCTGGTGGATTCCGGTTCGGTTCGTGGTGTAGAGGATCCACTTGTCGTCCGGGGACCAGAGCGGCGAGAAGTGATCCCCGTCCTCGAACGTGAACCGGGTGGCTGTACCTCGTGCGAGGTCCCGAACCCAGATGGTGGTGTTGTCCGCACCACGGAAGGCGGCCCTCCTGCCGTCGTGACTCAGCGCCACTTGACTGTGAAGAGCGGCAGGGGAAGGCTCGCCGAGCACTGTGCCCTTCATGTCCATGTGGTAGAGGCGGGTCATCGCTCCCGTACTCGCTCCTGACTGATAGGCCAGACTTCCCGTCTGCGAGAGAGAGAAGACGGAGTACTCGTTTCCCGTGTAGGCCACGTCTTCCGCGATCGGGACCGGGTCACCCTCCACGTTGAGCGAGTCAGCATCGAATCCGATGACCATCAAGCTTCCATCTCGCCAGAACAGGAGATGACCCGAAGGCGAGTAGACGACCGAGGAGTTGGCATCCATGATTGGCGTCCGCTCTCCAGTCTCGAGCGAGACGACCTCGATTCGACTCTCGTCGTAGCGACTGCCACCCTCGGCTGTCTGCGACAGAAACAACACATGCTCGCCGTCGGGAAGAATGAAAGGGAATCGATGTGCGGTCTCGCCGCGCTCCATGTCGGCCTGGGTCAGCTCCACCGACTCACCACCCGCGGCTGGGACGACTGAGAGACCGCCCCGAAAGTCGGGCGAGTAGACAATCCTTCCGTCTGGGCCCCAGGTACCGCCCCGGCCTTCCTTGACCGACGCCAGCGTCTGGATCGGTCCTCCGGTCGCCGCAACTCGCTTCAGATCTCCCCCGCCCATGAACCCCAGATTCCGGCTGTCGGGCGACCAGAAGGGATAGATGGCTCCCTCCGTGCCTTCCAGAAGCCTCGGTGTCGAGCTCGCCAGTGATCGAACCCACAGCCGACGAATGCCGTCCTCACCCAGGGCGACCAGAGCCACCTCGGCACCGTCTGGAGAGAATGCCAGGCCACTGGTGACATCCAGAGTCGTCCCGGAGGGTGCCAGGATCGCGCTCTCGACAAGGGGTGGCGACGATGCCTCCTCTTCTCCCAACAGCCACAGAGCACCCAGCAGCAGAGCGAGCACCATCGCCGATGCGGCTATCACCCACGGTAGCTTCGATGATTGCGTCGGCTCGACCTCAGCCGGTGCAGCGGCTCCGAACGAGCTCAACAGTGTCGAGGCCACGCCTCCCGACTCGAGTGTCGCCAGGGCGACTCTCGCCTCGCCGATGTCGCGCAGTCGAGACTTCGGATCGCGATCCAGGCAGCGAGCCAACAAGGCCCGGGTTGTTTGAGGAACGGTGTTCGGCAGTGCTTCACCATCGATCTCATCCCGCAACACCGCGGCCAGCGTGTCGGAGACCGAGTCGCCCCGAAAGAGACGCTGCCCGGTCAGCATCTCCCAGAGAACGACCCCGAAGGCCCAGACGTCGGCCCTTCGGTCGGCCTCGATTCCTTTGGCCTGCTCCGGGCTCCTGTACGCTGCCGTGCCCAGCAAGACACCCGCGGTCGTCATCTGCGCCGTAAGTGTGGGCGACATCGAAAGGCCTTGGCTTTCGGAACCCGCAGCCTGCGACTCCAACGCCTTTGCGAGTCCGAAATCGAGGACCTTGACCTGTCCGTCTGGAGTGACCTTGATATTGCCGGGCTTCAGGTCCCTATGGATGATGCCCTGCTCGTGCGCGGCCTCCAACGCTTCGGCGATCTGCCTCGCGATGGGAACGGCTTCGTCGACCGACATGGCACCTCGTGCCAACCGCTGAGACAGGTCCTCGCCGGAGGCGAGCTCCATGACGAGGAAATGGACGGATGGTCGTGGGGTCCTGGGGTCCTGGGGTCCTGACGGTTCGTTCAGATCTCCCGATGTAGGGGAGGGGCTTGCCCCCTCCCACTCGGTGTGTTCAAAGGAGTAGATGGCCGCGATGTGCGGATGATTGAGCGACGCGAGAACTTTCGCTTCGCGCTCGAAGCGGGCGAGGCGCTCGGCATCGGCGGCCACGGCCTCGGGCAGCACCTTGATCGCCACGTCGCGACCCAGCTTCGTGTCTTCGGCCCGATACACCTCCCCCATGCCGCCTTCACCCAGCTTGTCTGTGATCTTGAAGTGGGAAAGTGTCGATCCAATCATGTGCAAGTCCTAAGGTCTTGAGGTCTCGAGGTCTTGGGGTCTTGGGGTCTTGAGGTCTTGGCGTGTTGAGGGCCTAAGGGCGTAGAGGCGTAGAGGCTTGAGATTCAACTCAACGTGAAGGGGACCAAGATAGCGCTTCGTCGCTACTCCGATGCACTCGGCCTGAGAGTGGGGGGATTCTACTGCACGGAATCGATCGTCGTGATGTCCACACCCCGCTATTCCTACCCATCGCCCGCTTCAGAGATATACAGCCAGATGAAGCACACTCCCCCGAGATCGGTTTGGGTATAGAGTGACAGGGATCAAGCGAACGATTCGCGAACTTGACTCCACCGAAGTGCGGGTACTCTGCTCGTTGAAGGAAAAAG
>JARFQS010000170.1 GCA_029287645.1 Thermoanaerobaculia bacterium
CCCCCCCCCCCCCCCCCCCCCCCCCCCCCCCCCCCCCCCCCCCCCCCCCCCCCCCCCCCCCCCCCCCCCCCCCCCCCCCCCCCCCCTTTTTCAAGCAGACGACGGCATACGAGATAACGGAGCGGGTCTCGTGGGCTCGGAGATGTGTATATGAGACAGCATCAGGCTCGGGATCGAGCAGGAGGCGGCGAACAGATGGGCTGTCTTGCGCTCGATGATCGAGAAATACTCCTCGGCTCCGAGATCCGGTGCGCCGAGCCGCTGCTGTGACAGCAACTCACCTTCGGTCATTCTGAGGGTCGCGTCGCAGAGTCGCCGTATCACCTCGAGGTTGTCGTGGCTCAGGGCCATCTTCATCGACGTCGTGTAAAGCCAGTCACCCAGCAGAACGGTCAGGCTGTTGCCCCAAAGCTGATTGGCGGTGGTCTGGCCGCGGCGCAGGGTGGCGTGGTCGATGATGTCGTCGTGAATCAGCGTGGCGGTGTGGATCAGCTCCACAATCGCCGCGTAGGTGACCTCCTCGTCGCTGTCCCGGTCGAGGAGCCGGGCGGACAGCAGGAGCATGGCGGGCCTGAATCGCTTCCCACCACCCGAGAAGATGTACTCGCCCGTATTGGTGATGAAGGGGACGTCGGAGCGCAGGTGCTCGAGGAACACCTCTTCGGTGGCCGCCAGCTTGTCGGCTATGAGGTCCAGAAACCGCGACACCGGCGGGGCGCTGGCTCGGGCGAGATTCGATGAGTTCGGGTTCAACATGAGTTGGTCCGCCGGGATCTCAGCTCCCGAAAGGCTTGATCGGCTCGAAGTGAACGACCTGTTCGAGGACTCCGTCCTTGAACCGATAGGCCTTGCCACTCTGAAAGTACCACCATGAGACCTCTTCGTGGTCGGCGGCGATGGTCCTCTGGACTCTATCCGGGTTTCCCATCTCCGCGTAGATCCGCCTCTCATCGTCGCTGTCGATGCTCGCGGAGAAGTCCCGCACCGTATCCAGATAGCGTCGATCCGTGACCGTCACATTGGTGACGATCGGAGATCCGGAGCGGATTCGCTTCGAGAGGTCGATGCTCTCCAGGACCTGCAGCTCGGCGTCCTCACCGGCTCGCTCTGGAACCCCGACCTGGAGCTCGAACTCGTTGTAGTAGTCGACCCAGCGCCAGCGGAGAGTGTACTGGCCCGTCGAATCGGTCTGGGTGCTGATTCGGGTCCTGTCACGCTCGGTGCTCTTCATCTTCGTCATGCTGAAGGCTTTTCGAGAAGCCTCCAGGGCCACGGTCACGTCCGGTATCGGCAGACCTTCGGTATCGGTCACCACGCCGGCGATCTCGATGAATTCACCTTCGGGGTAGGGCCCTGTCCAGCCGGGAGCGGCCATTGCGAGCGAGACGAGACAGAACAACAGGGCCACGCTCGAACGTGGTCGGGTGGCGGCGACTGGAACTCGCATCAAGTCTGGCTACTCCGCGCGGATGGTGTCGGGTCGATGGGCGCTAGGGGGAGGATCTGCATCGGCGTCGAGCCTTGCGGCCCGGCAATTATACGGAAACGAGGCCCCTTCTGACATCTCGTGCCGGTATTGCCCTGATTCACTGCTCCAACCACTCGGTATTCGGGGGCAAATCGAAGGGGTCGGACCCGGAGATCGGCCGATAGTTGGAGACGTCGAATCGGGTCTGGTTTCCCTCCAGGTCCTCGTACAGCAAGCGAGACAGCAGGTGGGTCTGCATGTCGAGAATCACGGTTGCCTGCACCAGGCTGTGATCCGGGTCTAGAGGCTTGAAGACGATCTTCAGCACGTTGTCATTGAGGGTCTCCGGCACGACCGAGTAGCGACTCTCCAGGGCTTCGATGCGGAGTCGCAGGAAATCGAGTCCGGGCTCGCTGTCCGATTCGAGGAGAAAGCGACGTCCCTGCGGCTCCTCTGCATTCCAGGTATAGGCCTCCTGCCCACAGATCAGATAGGACTTCTGATAGGGCTGCTGGTAGTCCCACCGCAGGCAGTCGGGAATGGAGAGATGCATCACTCCGGCCTCCTCGTCGCCCGAGCTGAAGCCGGCCGGCAGGAAGGTCTGCACGAAATCGGCGCTGACCCTCTCGCCAACGAGGCGATCCTTGAGGGCCTGCATTTGGCTCCAGGGGTCGACCTGCGCTTGGGTTGTCGTCGGCATGAGAAGGCAGACAACGCCTCCGAGGACGATTACGCCCAGCCATGCCCGCATCGGGCTGGGGCCGGACAGGGCGGACAGTGGCTCGTCAGAGACGCGCATCAGTGCCGAAAATGGCGGGTGCCCGTGAAGAGCATCGCCATCCCCATTTCGTCCGCGGCTTCGATTACCTCCCCATCTCTCTTGCTGCCTCCCGGCTGGATCACGGCCGTGACACCCGCCTCGGCGAGGACCTGCAACCCATCTGGAAAGGGGAAGAATGCATCGGAGGCCGCGACGCATCCGGCGGTCTCGACCTGGGCTTTCGAGATCGCCAGGTGACACGAGTCGACGCGGCTCATCTGGCCCGCGCCGACGCCCACGGTCTGGAAGCGATTCCCCACCACGATGGCGTTCGACTTCACGTGACGCACGACTCGCCAGTTGAAGTCGAGTGCCTCGAGCTCTTCCGGCGTGGGTTGGCGCTGGGTCGGACAGGTCCACTTGGAGGCGTCGTCCTGGGTAAGGTCGAGGCGTTGCGCGAGAAAGCCCCCGTCGATGGCCCTGAGCTCGATCTCGGTACCTTCGATCGCTTGTAGCGGACAACGGATGACGCGCAGATTCTTCTTGTTGCCGAAGATCTGGACCGCCTCGTCGGTGAACTCGGGCGCGATGACGACCTCGATGAAGAGAGACCCCATGGCTTCGGCGGCGGCACCATCTACCTCCTGATTGACCGCCACGATGGAGCCGAAAGCGGATATGGGATCGCATTCGAGCGCCTTCTGATAGGCCATCTCGACCGAGTCGCCGCGCCCGACCCCACAGGGGTTGTTGTGCTTGAGAATGGCGACCGAAGTCCCTTCGAGGGTCGAGACCAGCCGGCGGCCGGCATCGGCGTCCAGGAGGTTGTTGTAGGACAGCTCCTTGCCTTGCAGCCGCTCGAAGCCACCGAAGATCCCAGGGCCGCCGAGCCGCCGGTACACCGCCGCTGGTTGATGCGGGTTCTCACCGTAGCGTGGCTCGAACTCCTTCACCGCGTCGATCAGTAGATGGGAATCGTAGGTCGCATCTTCCGCGGAAGCCTGCTGTTCCAGCCATCCGGCAATCGCGGCGTCGTAGGCCTGGGTGTGGCGAAACGCCTTCAGTGCCAGTCGCCGCCTCAGGACCTCCGATACCTGCCCTTCCCCTTCCTCGAGAGCGGCGAGGACCTGGGGATAATCGTCGGGATCGACGACGACCTGTCTCTTATACACATCTG
>JARFQS010000201.1 GCA_029287645.1 Thermoanaerobaculia bacterium
GTTCCCGAAATTGGGATCGACCCAGGGATCTCCCCAGGCTGCGGCCTCACCCAACCATGCCCCTCCGCCTGTGAAGACCCCTTGCCCGATCTGGCACCGGTGATCCCGAGAGGTTCGTTCGGGTGGTTCGTCGGGGGGTGCCACGTCGAGCGCAGCGCAAGAACCCTCGCAGAGCACCAGAGATCCGGCGCGATGACGTGACAAGGTGGCGGGGAGTCCTGGATGTAGGTGAGGGGCTTGACCCCTCCCATGGGAGCCCGCAAGGGGCTCCCCTACATTGCCGACGCCGTCCCCCAGGCGAGCCACCCGGACGGACCTCCTGAAACAGATGTGCCTTACTCGTAGCGGAGTGCGTTCGCAGGCAAGATTGATGCGGCGCGACGCGCGGGGATCCAGCAGGCTACGGTGGTCACAGTCAGGGAGAACAGAGCTACCGCGAGGATGTCCTGGAGCTCGATTCGAAAGGGCACGGAGCTGATGAAGTAGATCGCCGCCAGCTCGGGCTCGAATCGGATCAGCTCGAAGTGGGTCAACACCCAGGAGGCCAGGGCCCCGACAGCGATCCCTGCCAGGGTGCCCACGGCCCCCAGCCCCAGGCCGTAGAGAAGGAACACCCACCGTAGATCGCCCGGCGCCAGGCCGATCGCCGCTAGAGAGCCGATATCCCGCATCTTCTCCCGCACCAGGACAACCAGACTGGAGGCGACATTGAACGTCGAGACCAGCACGATCAATCCGAGCACGAAGAACAGGGCGATCTGCTGCACCCGCAATGCCGTGAACAGCTCCCGATTCAAATCTCGCCAGTGGGTCACCAGGAATTCGGACTCCAGCAGACCCCTGACCTCGACAGCCACTTCGTCCGCCCGGTCCGGGTCTCCCAGCGCGATTTCGATCAACGAAGATGCGGCCTCGCCTCCGGAGAGCCGAATCAGCTCGTCACGGTCGGTCACCACCCAGGCCTGGTCGAACTCCGAGAACCCGGTCGTGAAGGTACCCGCCACCTCTACGCTGCGATAGCGGAAGCGCGGCCGGCCCTGATGGAGCCCGAGGACCATCAGTCGCAGAGTCTCGCCAGGCTCCGCCGCCAATCTTCGAGCCAACTCGCTACCGAGCACGACCCCCAATCTGCCATCCCGAAGGAGGCTCTCCCCGTCGCCGTAGCCGACATCGAATTCGACGCTACCCAGGTCTCGCAACTTCGTGGACTCATCGACTCCCCGCAGCGTGACCTCGAGACCGTCGAGAGCTCCGCCACCCACCAGAGCACCCTGACCGTAGACCACGGTGCGCACATCCGTGACTCCCGGCAGGGCTCGGAGGGCCGATCGGGCGCTGTCCTCCAGGGTGGCCTCGGAGCCCAGCATAGGGTAGGCGATGATGGCCGCGTTGCCGCGCACCAGCTTGCGGCGCAGGTCCTTTCGGTAGCCGGTCATCAGGGCCATGGCGATGACCATCGCCATGACTCCCAACAGCGTCGCCACCAGCGCGGCGCGCGCCGTTCCATTCAGGAGCTGGCTTTCCCTACCGCGCAGGAATCGCCATGCGATCGACCATAGGAGTGGAATGGAGGTACTGCTCTTCTGGCTCACTGCTACTTCGCCACTCTCTCGACGACGGTGTCCAGGAAGCTATCGAAGAGCTCGGCGGCGTCGTGGGGTCCGGGAGCGGCCTCAGGATGGTACTGCGCCGAGAGCACGGGGCTGTTCTCGACGACGAAAGCCTCCACCGTCCCATCGTTCAGATTGACCTGACTGACGCGGCAGTTGTCCGGGAGAGAGTCTGGATCGACGGCAAAGCCGTGGTTCTGACTGGTGATCAGGACTCGCCCCGACGCAAGGTCTTTGACGGGCTGGTTTCCCCCATGGTGGCCGAACTTCAGTTTGAAGGTCTGCCCCCCGACCGCCAATCCCAAGAGCTGGTGACCCAGACAGATGCCGAATAGCGGAACACCTGAAGTCACAAGGCCGCGCACGTTCTCGATCACCTCTTCGAGGGGTTCGGGGTCACCGGGACCGTTCGACAACAGCACACCGTCGACACCGAGATCCATGCACCGCTGCCAGGGCGTCCGAGCCGGCAGCACGGTTACCCGCGCCCCCCTCTGCACCAGCGACCTCAGAATGTTGCTCTTCACCCCGAAGTCGTAGACCGCCAGGTGGAAATCGGGCTCCCTGCCCTCGGGAGCCAACTCGAAGCTCTCGTGGCAGGTAACCTCGTCGACCAGCGCTCGGCCGGCCATGAGCGGGTACTCCTGCAACTCGGAGACCAGGGAGTCGACGTCCGAGCGCTCGGATGTCAGAACACCCCGCAGGGCTCCTCTTTCCCGCACCCGACGAACAATGGCTCGGGTATCCACTCCATCGATGGCCGGCAGGCGGTGGCGCATCAGGTAGGAAACCAGCCCCTCTTCACTTCCATGGCTGGAAGGGCGGACGGTGAACTGTCGAGCCACGAACCCCTCGACCCAGGGCCGTGTCGATTCCGCTACCGAGCTATGAACGCCGTAGTTACCGATGTGCGGCAGGGTCATGACGACGATCTGCCCCCGATACGAGGGATCCGTGAGAATCTCCTGGTACCCGGTCATCGAGGTATTGAACACCACTTCGCCGAAGGTGGTTCCTACGCCGACCGCTCTGCCCTCGAAGACGGAACCGTCTTCCAGAACCAGAAGGGCACTGCTCGAGGGTTTCACGGCTGTTGACGACTCGCCTGGCTCGGAACCTGACGATTCAAAACCGAAGCCAGGAGGCGAATCTCCTCCATGAGCTCGATGAACTGATCGGGTAAGAGGGCCTGATTGCCATCCGAAAGCGCTTCATCCGGCTTGTCGTGAACTTCGACCATCAGGCCGTCGGCCCCGACTGCCACGGACGCTCGCGCCAGGGGAATGACCTTGTCCCGCTGACCAGCAGCATGGCTCGGGTCGGCGATGATCGGCAGGTGGCTGATCCGCTTGACAGCCGGAATGGCCGCGACATCCAACGTATTTCGGGTGTGGTCGGTGAAGGTCCGAATACCCCGCTCGCACAGAATTACATGCTCGTTGCCCTGGTCCAGAATGTACTCCGCAGCGAGCATCAACTCTGTCACGGTCGCATTCATACCCCGCTTCAGCAGCACGGGGCGCCCGCACTGACCGGCACGCCGAAGGAGGGTGTAGTTCTGCATGTTGCGTGCACCGATTTGCACGATGTCGGCATACTCGGCCACATCGTCCAGGACATCGATGTCCAGGGCCTCTGTCACCACGGGTAGCCCCGTGGCCTCGCGCACCCTCGCCAGAATTTTCAAGCCCTCGACTCCCAGCCCCTGGAAGCTGTACGGACTCGTGCGTGGCTTGAAGGCGCCGCCCCGCAGCAGGTGGCCACCGGAGCTCTTGATCAGCTCGGCGATGCGCAGTGTCTGCTCGAAACTCTCGACCGAGCAGGGGCCGGCAACGACCAGCAGGTCCCGACCGCCGATCTCCACCCCGCCGATCTCGAAGGTCGTGTTCTCGGCTCGGAACTCCCTCGAAACCAGCTTGTAGGGGTGAGAGACCTGGATGACCTCCAACACCCCGGGCAGCGACTCGAACAGGCCCGGCTCGACGACGCCGATATTGCCCGTGATTCCGACTGCGGTGCGCTGAGCGCCGGCGATGGGGTTGGCCTTGAGCCCATGGGATTCGACCCGGCTCACCACCCCGTCGATCTCGTCGGGTGAAGCATCCATGCGCATGACTACGAGCATAAGTTGTCTTTCTGGAAAGGTTTCCGAGCTCCGTTGGTTTCGCGGCCGGGCCGGGGACGCGCTATCATAGCAGAGCCGGAGACACCCGAGTTGGTGACGAATTCCGCCGACAGATCGACGGGAGTATCCGAGAATAGAAGACGACAAGGAGCGCGAGCCGACAACCCGGCCCGCGAAAGACATCATGCATCGACAGCTCACGATCCTGCTCAGCATTCTCATGATCACTCTGGTGGCGATGCCCGCCAGCGCCTACACGATCTATCTCAAAGATGGCTCGCGGCTCATCGCCAAGGAGAAGCACCGCATCGAGGAGGGCAAGGCCATCATCGTCCTGCAGAATGGAACCCGCACCTTCATCGAGGCTTCCGAGATCGATGTCGCTCGCACCGAGTCGGCGAATATCGGCGACTATGGCACCGCACTGGTGCTGGAAGCTGTCTCTTATACACATCTGACGCTGCCGACGATCCAACTC
>JARFQS010000250.1 GCA_029287645.1 Thermoanaerobaculia bacterium
AGGCCCGAGAAGTACCAGAGCCGGGTGCAGCAGGAGGCAACCGGCGAAGAGTTCGAGTCGCCCGTCGAAACCGCGGAGCTGGCTCCGGCCGACCCGGTCGCCACCCAGGACCCGACCAGAATCTACCTGCGGAACATGGCAGCCTTCCCGCTGCTGGATCGGCACGGCGAGATCGAGATCGCGCGTCGGATCGAGCGCGGAGAGCAACAGATCTTCCAGGCCCTGGGCGGCAGTCCCGACCTGCTGCGCAACCTTCTGCAAATGGACGCCCTGGCCGAGGAGAGAGGTCTGGCCCCAGATGCGACCGCTCTCGCGGAGTCGAAGAGCGAGGACTTGAGCTCCCGGTCCCGCAAGCGGGTCGATGCCATGCTCACCGCCTTCGAGGCGATCGCGGCCCAGGGCGCCGAGATCGAACAGCTCAAGAAGCAGCAGCGAGCCCTATCGAAGGACGACGAGCGTTTCCAGGTTCTGGAGCGCCAGATCGATCGAACCGTGGGAAAGGTGGCTCGCAAGGTCCAGACGATCTCCAACAACGGCGAGACCCGTCGCCGGCTCGTCGATCTGCTGGAGCAGATCAGCCGCCAGTTCAAGACTTTGGAACAGTCTCTGCGCCGGGCTCGCAAGGCCCTCGATCGGGAGACCCATGGAGAGATGCAGGCCTTGCAGAAGCGACGCGTCGAGAAGTACCGATCGGAGATGCGGGCTCTCGAGAAGCGGTTCGGTTGCAAGCGGACCTTAGTCTCCATCACGCTCGAGCAGGTTCGTATCGGAGAGACCGAGGCGGAAACGGCGAAGCAGGAGCTGCTCCTGGCAAATCTACGGTTGGTGATCTCGGTGGCCAAGAAGTACACCTACAGAGGCCTGCAGTTCCTGGATCTGATCCAGGAAGGCAATCTGGGCCTCATGCGGGCCATCGAAAAGTTCGACTATCGGCGAGGTTTCAAGTTCTCGACCTACGCACATTGGTGGATCCGGCAGTCCATCACTCGTGCGATCTCCGACCAGTCGAGGACGGTCCGGATTCCGGTTCACATCATCGAAAGCATGAACAAGCTGGGACAGACGAGTCACTCGTTGAGGCTCGAGCTGGGCCGGGAGCCGACGCCAGAGGAGTTGGGTCAGGATCTCGGATTGACTCCGGCCAAGGTTCGCAGCTTGCAACGTATCGCGGCACAGCCGATCTCGCTCGAGACCCCCATCGGCAGCGACGAGGACCGGCACTTGGAGGACCTCATCCAGGACTTCGAAGCGCCGTCACCGGCGGACACCGCCATCGAGGCCGATCGGCGGGAGAAGATCAGCGATGTGCTGCGGGAGCTGAGCCCACGTGAGGAAAGGGTGCTCAGGATGCGGTTCGGCCTCGGGGTCGACGACGAGCACACCCTGGAAGAGGTCGGACGTACTTTCGACGTGACTCGCGAGAGGATCCGTCAGATCGAATCCAGTGCCATCAAGAAGCTGCGCCACGCCAGCCGAGCCCGCAAGCTCCACCTGCTGATCGACGACAGCAGCTCTTGAAGCCCACCCGCCCACCCTGAGGGTAGGGGCGGCCGTCGTTCCTCCGGCCCGACCTTTGGGGGCTTGAGGCAGTGAGGAGCGAAGACCTCGAGGCGTTCAGGGGACGGGCTAGAGCTTGATCCAGCACCACTCCTGGCTGTAAGGCACCCGACTCATGCGGTAGCCCGACTTCAGGCCCACGACGATGGTGTCGCTCCAGTTGAAACCGCAGCCGTTGTCGGGATCGTAGAGGCCCGGCTCCTCTGAGAAGCACATGTTGCGCTGCAGCATCTTGAAATCGCCCAGCGCGATATAGGGAGGCTGGTGCCCTTCCGTACCCGCTCCGTGGGCCGGGCGATGGTAGATGTACTCTTGGACACCCTGCTCGACCTGGTACTTGTGGATCTGGAATGCCACGGACGAGCAGGTCACGCCCTCCACCGAGAGCTCCATCTGCATGTCGCAGGTGTGTTTGCTGACCTCCCAGAGCTTGCGCATGTGGGGGTCGAAGTTACCTGCCTTGTCGGCGATGATGTACGGCCTGTAGTTCTCGTGTCCGTAGCCACCAATGCGCGCACCGCCCGATACCTGCAGAGCCATGCCGTGACCGATGCGGTTGTAGTAGGGCTGGTTGGGGTGGGGATAGCCAGTCACCGCCCCGGCTCGACATCCGATCCCGACTCCGCTGGCCACCCCGTGATGGGGTAGGCCCCCTGCCAGGTCGAGATCGGAATACAACAGGTCGTTGGCCCACAGCTCGGTCGCCACCTGGACTTCATAGTCGGTGACATCGGTGCCGTGAGTGAGGATGTAGTCGCGGGCGAAGGCGTGGGCCCGGTCGAAGTAGATGTAGGCGCGACGCCAGAGCGCCAGCTCCTCGTCCGTCTTGACCTGCCTCATGTCCATCAGGATGTCCGAGATGTCCACCCACTCGATACCCGGCAACACTTCCTTGGCCTTGACGAGCTCCGATTGATAGAGCTCGCCATCGATGCCGATTCGAGTGCCCTGAATGCCATGCTCTTTGAGCCCCTCCAGCATGAACTTGTAGAGGTCCACGGTGTTTCCCTGCTGCACCTTGCCTTCGTTGGGAAAACCGCCATCGGCGTGCAGATAGTCGAAGTACATGCGGCCGCCACCGAACCACCAGGATTTGACGATGTCGCGATCGAGGCCGGGATAGAAGAACCAGGGATCGGCATCGTCCCGATTCATGAACGTAGCCTGCGGGCGTTCCGTCGGCGTGTGCCAGTAGCCTGTGAGATAGATGATGTTGAGGCGGTCCCGGACCAGGAACGCCTCGATGTCCCTCTCGGCCAGCTTCTCCTTGAAGCGGGCTACAGTCTTCTTGTTCCACTCGAGGGGTAGTCGATCCGCTGTGGCTGGCTCCGGAGGTCCTTCCTCGTTCGGTTGGGGACCGAGAAGGAGCCTCTCGCTCGGCCCGCCCGCCTGTGCCTTGAGTGCGCCGGTCAGTGAATCGGTCGAGCTCTGCGCGGCCGCCACCCTGTCGAAGCGACTCAAGAAACCGCTTCCCAGAAGCGCCAGCGTGCCGCCCTTCAGTACCTGTCTGCGGGGGTAGTCCATGGTCCCTCCTCCATGGTGATGGTTGGAATCCCTACTCGAACGAGGCGATGGCCTCCGATTCGTCGTCGAAATGTTCGAACAACTGCAGGACCTGAGTGATCTCGAGGACATCGTAGGTCTTGCGCGGAATCTTCAGCAGCTTGAGCGTTCCACCCTGGTCGGTGGTGCTGGTGAGGCAGTGCACCAGCTTTCCGATGCCGGAGGAATCCATGAAGCTGACGCCCTCGAGGTTCATGAGGATCTTCCTGGAGCCGCCCTCCAGAACCTCCACCACGGTGTCGTGGAGCTCGTCGGCGCCCGCTGCCAGGGCGATCTTGCCCTCGGGCTCGACGACGGTGACGTCTGCGTTGAGTCGGGTGGGAAACGACATCTACTGGCCTCCTTCGAAAGTGATTCCTTTTCGCGCGGTTAGCATAGCAACTCGGCCCGGCTGGCGCTCGGAAAAAGCAGTTTGTGGATCAGACGAGAACTTCAGGGATCAGAAGTCGGGTGACGACTCGAGAGGCAGCTCGGTGATCGGCTCTTCTTCGAAACTGGGCTCCGCCATCTCAGCCCTCGCAGGCGGGGAATGGCTGATATCCCCCACGAAGTAGAGGCCGTCGTGTCCTGTCTCGGCGACTTCGCCGTAAATGTAGACGCTGTTCGGTTCACCCCATCCACCACCTGTGACCGGCACCGCACGGCAATCGATCTCGCTCCTGGTCGTGCACATCCAGGCCGTGCCTCCGGAGTGAGAGAGGGCCAGAGACAGGAGCCTCCATTCGGGATTCCATTGCGACAGGATGTAGCCCATGGGCTTGTAGTCGGGATCGAGCTCGGAGCCGGGGATGACCCGGGCATGAGTCAACCCGGCGAGAACGATGAACAGGTCGGCCTCGTGCTCCTCGATTGCCTCCCAGACCGTGACGGCCATCGGTCGTTCGACGGTCGAGAGGTTCTGTCGAGTCAGGGAGTCGACGTCGGGCGGCACGAAGAGGCGCAGATCGATCTCTCCGCCTCGAGCCCGCAGCTCTCGAATCGATTCCAGCAGTCCGACCATGGATTCGC